>CAZCIJ010000214.1:0-6067 GCA_964498265.1 uncultured Gaiellales bacterium
GAGCCCTTCGTCCACGCGGTCGACGCGCACGACGCTTCCGACGGGAATCGGAGCGCCGCTGCTCGCCCGGGCTCGCCAGAGCTCGCCGTGGACGAACACGAGCCCCTCCGGGTCGATCCAGCGGCGCACGACCCCGACGGCCCCTGTGAGCTCTTCCTGCCCGGTTCTGGGCGGCTTCCGGCGCGCGGCGACCACCTTCGCGATCGCGAAGCCGACGAAGAAGGCGAGCACCGCTCCGACGCCGATCGCGACGGGGAGCGAGACCTGGTAGGTCTCGCCGGCCGGATCGAACAGCATGAGCGCGCCGAAGACGAAGGCGACGGCCCCGGCGACCGCGAGCGCGCCGCCGCTCGTCACGAAGACCTCGGCGACGAAGAAGGCGATCGCGACCAGTATCAGGAGGACGCCCGCCCAGCTGAACGGGAGCACCTGGAGCCCGAACAGGCCGAGGATCAGCGAGATCGCTCCGAAGGCAGCCGGGAAGATCAGGCCGGGATTGAAGATCTCCACTGTGATCGCGAGCACGCCGAGCGACATGAGCAGCACGATGATGTTCGGATCGATGATCGTGTCGAGGATGCGCTGCCACAGCGACATCTCCACGGTCGTGACCTGAGCCCCAGCCGTCTGCACCACGAGCCCTTTCGGCACGGTCACGACGCCGTCGATCTCCTCGAGCAGCGCTGGCAGGTCCGGCGCGATCACGTCGATGACGTTCTGCTCGAGCGCCTGCCTCGCAGACAGGTTCGAGGCCTCCTCGACCGCCCTCCGGGCCCACTCGGCGTTGCGGCCGTGCTCCTCGGCGAGCGCCTGAAGCGACGCCGCGGCGTCGTTCACCACCTTGTTCCGCAGGTCCTCCTGGATGTCCTCGCCGCCGATCGCGACCGGCGTGGAGGAGCCGATGTTCGTCTGCGGCGCCATGGCAAGCACGTCCGCCGCCTGGCCGATCCAGACGCCTGCCGAGGCGGCGCGCGCCCCGTCGGGCGACACGTAGACGATGACGGGGATCTCCGACGCGGTCTCCGCTTTCACGATGTCGCGCATGGCCTCGGCGAGGCCGCCGGGGGTATCGAGAAGGATCACGACGGCCGAGAAGCCCTCGTCGTTCGCGCGCTCGATCTCGTCCACGACGAAGTCGGCGGACACGGGGTTGACGTCGTTCTCGAACTCGATCGCGAGAACCCGAGGTGCGGACTGCGCACCGGCGCCGGCGGCGACAACGAGGGCCGCGATCGCCGCCGCGAGCGTGAGGAGTACCCTCGGAGAGCCCACGTCGACCCCGAATATCGTAGCCGCTCACGAGGGCCGCCCGGCCGGCGAGCAGGAGCCCGACCGGAATCGCGGCGCGATGCGAGCACGAGCCCCTAGTCGGGCGGGAGGGTCACCTCGCCCGCGACAAGGACCCGCCGCCCAGCCGCGGTCTCGAGGACGAGCCCTCCGTCTGCGTCCATTCCCGCGGCGACGCCCTCGAGGTCGTCGACACGGACTCTCCGGCCGCGGAGCTCGTCGCGCGCGGCCAGATCCGCGTGGAGCGCGGCGAGTCCGCCGCCTTGCCACTCCTCGTAGCGGCGCTCGAGCCGCTCGAGCAGCGCCGCGAGCACGGGCGCGCGGTCGTGCTCGACGCCGGTCGCGACGAGCATCGACGTCGCGGCCGGGCAGCGCCTGGGGGGAAGGTCCTCGAGCCGCTGGCTGACGTTGACGCCGAGGCCGACGACGACGGCCTCTCCGCGGGTCTCGGCCAGGATGCCGGCGACCTTGCGGCCCTCGAGCAGGACGTCGTTCGGCCATTTGATCCCGGAGCGCCGACGCGTCGACTGCTCGATCGCTTCCGCCACCGCCAGCCCGGCGACGAGCGAGAGCTGTGGACGAGCGAGGGCGTCGTCCGGACGCAGCAGGAGCGAGCAGAGGATCGCGGTTCCGAGCGGCGCCTCCCACCGGCGCCCGAGGCGACCTCGACCGGCGGTCTGCTCCTCGCAGACGGCGACGGCACCCTCGGGAGCCTCGGCCTCCAGGAGGCGCTGGGTCGTGGCGCACCTGATCGAGTAGACGTACGGACGGCCGAAGCGGCCGCGCAGGAGCGGCAGGACACGGTCAGGCGCGAGCGCGTCCGGCACGAGGCAACTCTAGAGGCTTGATCGCGTCGAGCCCGTGTTCCCGGGCAGCCGCCTCCTGCAGCACGAAGAGGGCCACTAGACTACGTCGCGATGAACGCGGTCGACGCCGAGCAGGCGCTGCATCGGGCCTTGCCCAACCTCATCGTCTACCGGCGCTTGCCGGACGCCGATCTCGTGCAGCGCGCCAACGAGGGTGACAAGAGGGCCTTCGAGGTGCTGGTGGAGCGCTACTCGGCGAAGGTCTCGCGCCTGGCCTCGCAGGTCCTCGGCGATATCGAGGACGCGCGCGACGCCGCGCAGGAGTCGCTGCTCAAGCTCAGCGTCCGGCTGCGCCAATTCCGCGGCGAGTGTCAGTTCTCGACGTGGCTGCACCGGCTCGTCGTCAACACCTGCCACGACCTGGCCGCTCGTCAACGGCTCCGGCGGTCGGACACCCTCGACGAGCACGCGCGGACCCGCGTCGACCTCGAGGGGGATCCATCCAGGCTCGCGCTCGTCGCCGACCTTCGCAGGGAGCTCGCCGCGGGGCTCTCGCGCCTGACGGCGGAGCAGCGGCGGGTCATCATCCTGCGCGACGCGCTCGGTCTCAGCTACGAGGAGATCAGTCGTGCGGCGCGCATTCCCGTGGGGACGGTGAAGACCTACGTCCACCGGGGACGGGAGCGGCTGGGCCGCCGCCTCCGGGAGTACGCGAGCGCGTGACGCTCCTCGGCAAGGGCGAGATCGAGGCGCTCCTGCCCCACCGCGAGCCGTTCCTGCTGCTCGACGAGGTGGTCTCTCTCGAGCCGGGCGCCCGCGTGGTGGCCCGGAAGACGGTGAGACCGGACGAGTGGTACCTCGCCGGGCACTTCCCGGGCAATCCGATCATGCCAGGGGTGCTCATCGTCGAGGCGCTCGCCCAGGCCGGGGCCGTCGTAGTGCTCTCCGAGGACGAGCACCGCGGCAAGCTCGTGCTCTTCGGCGGGATCGACGACGTGCGCTTCAAGCGCGTCGTTCGGCCGGGGGAGACGCTCGAGCTCACGTGCGAGCTCGAGCGCGTGCGCGGGTCCGTCGGGAAGGGGCGCGTCCGGGCAAGCGTCGACGGGGAGCTCGCTGCCCGCGGCGTGCTCACCTTTGCCGTGGCCGACCCGGCGGCCGTGGCGGAGGCGTCCGCTCACCGAGGCACGTGATCGGACGGGTCCCGGAGGACGTCCGGATCGGGATCACCGGGATCGGCGCGCACGTCCCGGTGGCGGTGCTCGACAACGAGGAGGTCGGGGCTCGCCTCGGCGTCGACGACGGGTGGATTCGCAAGCGCAGCGGGGTCGGCGAGCGGCGGGTCGCGGCGGAGCGCGAGACCGCGAGCCATCTGGCGACCGCTGCCGCGTCGAAGGCGCTCGAGGCCGCGGGCGTGTCCGCGGCGGAGCTCGACGCCGTTCTGGTCGCGACCACGACGCCGGACCTCGCCACGCCGGCGACGGCAGCGCTCGTCGCGGCGGAGCTCGGGGCCGACCGTGCGGCGGCGTACGATCTGTCGGCCGCCTGCTCGGGCTTCGTCTACGGACTGGCCCAGGCCTACTCCTTGATCGCCTCCGGTCTCGCCGCGCGGACGCTGGTCGTGGGCGCGGAGGTGCTCACGCGCGTCACGGACTGGAACGATCGTGGAACAGCGATCCTCTTCGGCGACGGAGGAGGCGCAGCTCTCCTCGAGCGCGTCCGCTCCGGCGGCTTCATCGGCTTCGAGCTGGGCTGCGACGGCCACCACGCGGCCGACCTGACGCTGCCGGCAGGCGGCGCGATCGCGATGAACGGCGCAGCCGTCTACCGGTTCTCAACGAGGGAGGTCCCTGCCTCCGTCGAGCGCCTGCTCGCCGCCTGCGACCTCTCCACGGACGACGTCGACCTCTATGCCGCCCACCAGTCGAACCGGCGGATCATCGACCACACCGCACGCAGGCTCGGGCTGCCCGCTGAGAAGGTGGTGCTGAACATCGAGCGCTACGGCAACACGTCCGCAGCCTCGATCCCGCTCGCCCTTGACGAGGCACTCTCCGCCGGGCGGCTGACCGAGGGCGCGGTCGTGCTCATGACGGGCGTGGGAGCGGGACTGACGTGGGGGTCGGCGCTGTTGCGCTGGGGAACGGAGGCGGCGTGCACGAGCTGACGGACGGCCTTCGAGCTGGGGGGAGCGGCGCGGCGTGAGGAGGATCGCGTTGTGCTTCCCAGGGCAGGGCTCGCACGAGGTCGGCATGGGGAAGGCGTTCTCGGAGGAGCTCGGGGCCTCGCACGAGGTGTTCCGGACGGGCTCCGAGGTCTCCGGCTTCGACCTCGAGCGCCTGTGCTTCGAGGGCCCGCTCGACGAGCTCACCCGGACGGACGTTCAGCAGCCGGCGCTCGTGACCGCCTCCATCGCCTGCCTGCGTGCGGTCGAGCAGCTGGGACTCGAGGTCGCCTACGTCGTCGGCCACTCGGTCGGCGAGTACTCGGCCCTGGCTGCATGCGGGGCGCTCTCGGCGCGCGACGCGATCGCGCTGGCCGCCGTCCGTGCTCGCGCCACCTCCAGGGCCGCGACCGAGCGCCCCGGGATCATGGCCGCGGTCCTCGGGCTCGACGACGGCGCGGTGGAGGAGCTTTGCAGCGAGGCGGGCGACGTGTGGCCGGCGAACTACAACTGCCCGGGCCAGGTCGTCGTATCCGGGACGCCGGCGGCCGTCGAGCTCCTCCAGGAACGTGCGAGCGAGGCGGGCGCGCGGCGCGTGATCCCGCTGCGCGTCACGGGCGCCTTCCACAGCCCTCTTGTCGCGGAAGCCGCGCCGGAGGTCGAGGAGGCAACACGTGACGTCGCCTGGCAGCGGCCGCGGACGCCGTTCTTCTCCACCGTCACCGGCTCCGCCGAGCCGCTCGAGCGGCTGCCCGGGCTGCTCGTCGAGCAGCTCACGGCGCCGGTCCGCTTCACCCAGTCCGTGTCCATGCTCTCCCGCGAGGGAGTCGATCTGTTCGTCGAGGTCGGTCCGGGGCACGTGCTCACGGGCCTCGTTCGCCGCATCGATCGGTCTGTCCAGGCGATCTCGGTCGGCGACCCCTCGTCGCTCGCGAAGCTTCAGGAGGTGCTCGCCGATGGCTAGTCCCGAGAGCCCGTACGGCTCGCTCGAAGGCAAGGTCGCGCTCGTCACCGGCGGCTCCCGCGGAATCGGCGCCGCCGTCTCGCGTGAGCTCGCCCGCGCCGGGGCGCGCACGGCGCTGAACTACCGTGCGAGTGGCGGTGCCGCGGCCGCCCTCGCGTCGGAGCTCGCCGGGATCGCCGTCGAGGCCGACGTGGCCGACCCGTCTCAGGCGGTGGAGCTGATGGAGCGGGTTGAGAGCGAGCTGGGGCCGATCGACGTGCTCGTCAACAACGCCGGGATCACGCGCGACACGCTGATCGTCCGCATGACCGACGAGGAGTGGAGCTCGGTCCTGGACACGAATCTCCGCTGCGTGTTCAACATGTGCCGAGCCGTAGCGCGGGGCATGCTCCGGCGCCGCGCCGGCTCGATCGTGAACATGACGAGCGTCGTCGGTCTCCACGGCAACGCGGGGCAGACGAACTACTCGGCCTCGAAGGCCGGGATCATCGGCTTGACGAAGTCGCTCGCAAAGGAGCTCGGCGGCCGCGGCGTGCGCGCGAACGCGGTCGCGCCGGGGTACATCGCGACCGAGCTGACGGCGGTCCTCCCGGACGACCTCCAGCAGGCAGCGCTTGCGGCGACGCCGCTCGGCCGTCTCGGCGAGCCGGAGGACGTCGCCAGTGCGGTACGCTTCCTCTGCTCGGACGAGGCGCGGTACGTGACCGGGATCGTGTTGCAGGTCGACGGCGGCCTCGGGATGTAGATGCTTGAGGCTTGACGTGGACGTAGTGGTCGTTGCCAGAAGTGCGGTCGTGGTCGGGCGAGCGAAAACCGAGCAGCCCAAGGACGGAGAGAGCGCCCTACGCC
>CAZCIJ010000215.1:0-6057 GCA_964498265.1 uncultured Gaiellales bacterium
CATGGTTCCCCCACGGACCCCCTCCTCGACAAGTGACGCGTTGCTCGCGCTGCGGCACAGCCGGGCAAAGCCCGGCTGTGCCGCTTGGGTGACCACCCGATTCGTAGCTCTCGCACCAGGTCGTCCCGGGCTATTGCGGCGGTCTGCACCACGTCCCTTACCGGCGCTCCGTGGGAGGGTAGTCCGGGTGGGGGAAGCCGAAGACCATGACGACGTCCTCGTCGCCGGTGTTGGCGACCGCATGCCAGACTCCGGCAGGGATGTGCAGGGCATCGCCCTTCGCGAACGAAACAGGGCCGTCGTCGAGCCGGAGCTCACCCGAGCCCGAGACGACGTAAGCTACCTCCTCCGCCTCGTGCTTGACGCTCGGCAGCTCCGTGCCCGGCGTGAAGACGGAGTACCCGAGCGAGGCGCGGTTCCCGCCGATGCGCGCTTCGGTGACGAGCATTCGCGACCAGCTCCCCTGCGGCAGCTCGATCGGGTCGACGTCGTCGAGGCGAACCACCGCGACGCTCACAGCACCCATTCGCCGCCCTCGAGGATCTTCGTGCCGTCGTCGACGATCTCCATCGTGGCGTTCAGGAAGACCCCGTCGAGGTGGAGCGAGCAGACGTTCTGCCCGCCCGGGTAGGCGTTGTGGTTGTCGCCGAGCGCGAGGTGCACCGTGCCGATGCGGCCCTTCTCCGAGGGCGAGCCGAACGGTGCCTTCTCGCTCGTCCCGAACGCGAACTCGCCGACGATGTCCGCGTTCTCGACGCCGGCGATCGCCTCGCGCAGGCGCTGCGCGTCCTCGCCCCCCTCGATCGCGACGCATCGCCCGCCCTCGAGCGTCCACCGGATCGGCTCGGTCACCTGGCCGGGGAGACCGATGCCGAGCATGACGCCGTCTACGATCGCGATCCCGTGCGTGAAGTCCTCGACGGCGGCGAAGGCAACCTCGGCCCACAGCGGGACGGGGCCCATCATCTGGCCGCGCTTCTTCATCGGCGTCACCTCGAGAGCAGGCCTGCCCTCGATCGAGACGGTGAAGTCGGTTCCGAGCGGGGTCGTCACCCGAACGCGCCTCTTCCCCTCGAGGGCGGCGATCGCCTGCTTCGCGCGCTCCGTCGCCTGCTTGATGTGGTCGACGGTCAGGTCCCACGTTCCCATGCCGCCCTCGACTGACGCGATCTTCCCGTTGGCCGCGCACGTCTCCTTGACAGCGGAGACGTGTGCGAACCGGTTCGCCCACTCGAGGTTGGTGACGATGATCACCTCGTCCGAGCCGACCATGGCTCGGTGGAGGTTGGGTGGCGGCGCCATCGGGAAGCGCACGTCGGCCCGTCCACGGCGGACCTGCGTCTCGTTGTTCATGATCACCGGCCAGCCGCCGCGGTCGACCACGACCTCCGCGACCGCGCGCGCCTGCGCCTGGTGCTCGTCGTCGCAGACGATCGTGACGACGTCGCCCTCCTCGACCGACAGACAGACGTCGACGACGAGCGCCGCGTCCTTCATGAGGGTGTCTTCCGCTACCGCCATGTCCTCTACCTCACTCGCTCGGTGGTGAACGCCGGCAGGACGTCCTTTGCGAACCGTTCCACCTGATCGAACTGGTCGATCGCGCCGAACCGGCAGATGAAGTGGTCGACGCCGGCCTCGGCGAACGTCTCAAGCCAGGCCACGATCTGCTCCGACGTGCCGACCGGGCCCCAGTTCGAGAGGTCCATCAGCTTCGACAGCTCCGGGTAGTACCTCGAGATGTAGTCGTCGAACGACGAGCGCGCCGCCTGCTCGGAGTCGCCGATGTTCATGGTCACCTGGTACGCGACCGTGTAGCGGCTCCAGTCGGCGCCGAGCCCCTCGGCAGCCTCCTCGAGCACCCCGATCTGCTCGACGAGCTCCTCCGGGTGCTGCGCGCGGCAGCAGGTCATCCAGCCGTCGCCGTACTGGATCACGCGCCGGCACGCCCGCTCCATCCGTGCGCGCATCTGCTCGGGCGGCAGGTCGCGCACGAGCCGCGGGTTCGACACGACCCAGATCGGCGGAGGAGCCTGCAAGGGGCGCAGCGGCCCCATCTCGGTGCCCGAGTAGAAGGAGACGTCGTCGAAGTGGTAGACCTCTCCGTCGAGGGAGACCGATCCGTCGGTCCAGAGCGCGCGGATCGTCGCGAGGCCCTCCTCGAAGATCGTGCCGCGCCGCTTGAAGTCGAGCCCGAGCGCCGCGAACTCGCGCTGCACGCCCTGCTCGGGGTTGCCGATGCCGGTGCCGAGGATGGTGCGGCCGCCGGAGATCTGGTCGAGCGTCGCCCACTCGAGGGCCAGGTAGAGCGGGTTACGGGTCGAGGAGACCATGCACGCCGTGCCGAGGCGCACGCGGGACGTCCGTTGCGAGATCGCGGCCAGGAGCGTGATGGGCTCGTACCGGGGCTTCGAGAAGAGGCTGTCGCCGACCCAGACCGAGTCGAACCCGAGCGCCTCGACCTTCGCGGACAGGTCGAGCAGCATCCGGAGGTCGTAGTCGGGCGCGATCAGCGGCTCGCGGTTGTTCAGGTTGACGCCGAACTCGAGGCGCCGGTCACGCGGTTCGATGCTCCCCAAGGCTCTCCCTTTCGCGTTGCGGAGTGCCGACGGCGGCGCCGCCGGTCGGGATGCCGAGCTCGAGCAGCTCCTCCTCAGGCGTCGCCTCGAGACGGCGTTGCGGCACACGGATGTGCTCGGACACCAGGTGGGCGGCGCGGTCGGCGTCGCCCGCGTCGATCGCCCGGAGAATCGTCCGGTGCTCGGCGATCGACCGCTTCAGGCTCCCGCGGAGCTTGAGCGAGCGCGTTCGGTAGCGGCCCATCTGCTCGACCAGCTGGCGATAGGTGTCCTGGAGCCGCGAGTTGTCGGACGCCTCGACGAGCGCCCAGTGGAACGCAGCGTTCTCCTCGAAGAAGCCGTCGACGTCGTCGGCCGCCGCGCACGCGGCCATCCGCGCGACGTGCTCGTCGAGCCGGGCACGTTGCTCGCCGTCGATCCGCGGAACGGCGAGACGCACGGCGAGCATCTCGAGGGCCTCCCTGACCTGGTAGGCCTCGAGGAACTCCTCCTTCGAGAGCGAGGCGACGACGGCGCCGCGCCTGGGGCGGACGACGACGAGCCCCTCGGCGGCCAGGCGTCCGATCGCCTCCCGGATCGGCCCGCGGCTGACGCCAAGGGCCTCAGAGAGCGCAACCTCCTGGAGCACCGTGCCGGGAGGGAGCCTGTTGGTGAGGATCTCCTTGCGCAAGTGGTCGTGAACGCGCTCCCAGAGCGTCAGGTTCTCGAGCTTTCCCGTCGCGCCCGCGCCGGACGGCTGTCCGTTCGCCGAAGCGTCGAAGGCCTTTGCGTCCCGCGTCACTCGGGCGTAGAGTATCGCGCGCAATCTTGTCGAGTGTCAACAGTAAGGAGCAGACGGGTGCGTTCGACGCGCATATGCACGTCGGTGACTTCCCGCTGTTCGACGTGCGTCTCGACCGCGGCGGGCTTGTCGAGCTGATGGCAAGTGAAGGAATCGCCGCGGGGCTTGTCTTCCATCCGGACAACGAATACGTGCGCGACGTCGTCGAGTCGGCCCCCGGCGTCTACGGGCTCGTCTGGGCGAATCCGCGGGCGTCAGGCTTCCTCGAGCAGACGGCGGCGCTCCTCGATCACCCGCGCTTCCTCGGCGTGAAGCTCCACCCGCTTCTCGACGGCTACCACCCGAACGACCCGGTGCTCCATCCGCTCTACCGGCTGCTCGTCGATCGGAATCTTCCCGTGTTGATCCATTGCGGCCATCCGATCTTCACCCTGCCATGGTCGATCGAGGAGGCGATCGTGGCCTTTCCGGAGGCGAAGGTCGTCCTCGGGCATATGGGTCACGGGAACATCGTCTACATCAACGCCTCCATCGACGTGGCGGCGCGCAACCCGAACGTGTACCTCGAGACGTCGGGCATGCCGATGCACACGAAGATCCGGGAGGCGGTCGAGCGGGTAGGCGCGGATCGGATCCTCTACGGCTCGGACGCCCCCTTCCACCATCCGCGGGTCGAGATGGAGAAGGTCAGGTTGAGCGGCCTCGACGAGGACATCGTCGAGCGCGTGCTCTCCCGGAACGGCCGCGCGCTCTTCTTCGGAGCCGACGACGCTCAAACCCCGATGGCGGCGCCGTCGTCAGAAGAAGAGAGACGAGGGGGAGGTGAGCCCGGATAGACGATCCGCAGGACCCTCGAGGGTCTTGCTCGTGCACGTACGGCGAACGGAGAGGAGACGCCCATGCAGATAGGAGGAGGAACGCTGATGAGGACCGCCGCCCTGCTCGCGGTCGCGGCGCTGCTCGGGGTGGCGGCCGGCTGCGGCGGCGGCGACGAGGAGTCCGCAGCGACGACCGAGGCGCCGGCTGCGACGACCGAGGAGGCTGCGGCCACCGAGGAGGCTGCGGCCACCGAGGAAGCGGCGGCCACCGAGGAGGCAGAGACGACCGAGGAGGCCGCAGGCATCGAGATCACGACGATGGCGGTCGTCGCTCCCGAGAAGGCCAACGACTACGGCTGGAACCAGCAGGGCGTCGAGGGCGCCCAGGCGGCCGCTGATTCCGTGGGCGCCGAGCTCTTGGTCGCCGACGGCGCCGGCTACGAGGACATCACCCCGGTGCTCCAGCAGCTCGCAGACGACGGCGCGCAGTTCATCGTCGCGCAGGCAAGCGGCTACAACACCGCCGCGCCCGAGTTCGCGCAGCAGACCGGAATCCCCGTGGTGACCTACGACAAGCCGGACAACACGACCCCTGGGCTCGTGGCCGACATCTCGACGTCGAGCCAGCAGGGCGCGTACCTTGCGGGCATCCTCGCTGCACGGATGTCGCAGACCGGCACGATCGGGATCGTGGAGTCCGCCGACGACACCAACTGGCACAAGCAGGCAGGTGGTTTCATCGCAGGCGCGCGCAGCGTCAATCCCGACATCGAGGTGATCCTCACCCAGATCGGTCAGGCCGAGTACGCCGACGCCGCGGGCGGGAAGCGCGTGACGGAGAGCGTGATCTCGGGTGGCGCCGATGTCGTCTTCGGCATGGGAGACGGCTCGTCGTTCGGGATGCTGCAGGCGGTCGAGACGGCGACGCCTCCCCAGGGTGCCGACAAGGTCTGGTTCATCGACGTGATCGGCGACAAGACCTCGATCGACGAGCAGGGCGTGCTGCTGTCCTCGGTGCTCTGGGACTTCACGCAGATCTTCGAGGAGGCGCTTGCGGACATCGCGGCCGGGACCTTCGGCGAGCAAGGCTACGACCTGAACGTGTCCAACGGCATCTCGCTGCTGCAGACGGAGAACATCCCCGCTGACGTCTGGGCGGAGATCGAGGCTGCGCAAGCGGCGATCGCCGACGGAAGCATCGACATCCCGCTGACGCCGACCCTCGACGACGTCAACGCGATGATCGGAGGGTGATCGCCCAAGAGGTCGATCGTTGACGGCGGTAGGGGCCGGGCTTGCCCGGCCCCTACGTCCAAGGTTCACAATCGAAGCGGATGAAGGTCGAGAACGAGGGAATCGCGGTCGAGCTCGTCTCGATCACGAAGTCGTTCCCGGGGGTGCTGGCGAACGATCGCATCGACCTCGTCGTCCACAGCGGCGAGGTCCTGTGCTTGCTCGGAGAGAACGGCGCCGGCAAGTCGACGCTGATGAGCATCCTCTCGGGGATGCAAAGGCCCGACGCGGGCCGCATCCTCGTCGACGGGCGCGACGTGGAGATCGCCTCGCCCCGCGCGGCAATCGAGCTCGGGATCGGGATGGTCTACCAGCACACGACGCTCGTGCCGACGCTGACCGTGCTCGAGAACCTGATGCTCGGGGCCACAGGAGGCCTGCGGCTCGACATCGTAGGTGCACGGCGGCGGCTCGCCGAGCTCTCCGACATGCTCGACGTCGAGGTCGACCCGAGCGCGATCGCCGGGACGCTCGCGCTCGGCCAGCAACAGCAGGTCGAGATCATCAAGGCGCTCTGGCGTGGGTCGCGTGTGCTCATCCTGGACGAGCCGACGTCGATGCTGACGCCGCAGGGCGTGACCGAGCT
>CAZCIJ010000216.1:0-5932 GCA_964498265.1 uncultured Gaiellales bacterium
ATGACCGCGCGGCGGGGCGTGGAGGATCCGCGGCTGCTCTGCTCGGGCCCGGGTCGCCTGTGCGAGGCGCTCGGCGTCGAGGGCCACCACGATGGGCTCGCTCTCGACGAGCCTCCGTTCGCCATCGCGCCGCCGGCCGGGCCGGTCGCCGTCGTGGCCGCTGCGCGCGTGGGGATCACGCGTGCGGCGGACCTGCCTTGGCGCTACTGCGAGCGTGGCAGCAGGTACCTGTCCAGGCGGGCGCGCTGAGCGCGGCGCCGCGGGCCCTGCGGTGCCGGCGCTCCGGCCGGCGCTCCGGAGCTTCGCTACCTGCCGACGACGAGCCTGACGATCTGGTACGGGCCGGCGGCGACGCCGGCGGCGGGAGTCTGCGAGACGACGCCGCCGCCGCGATCGCCCTCCTTGTAGCTCACCTCGACCTGGAGCTCCCTGGCGCGGAGCCTGCGCTGGGCGTCCGGCAGCGGCAGGCCGACCAGCTTGGGAACGAGCGTGACGTCGTCGGTCTTCTTGCCGACGATCAGCCGCACGGTGGCGAAGGCCTTGACGGTGCCGCCGGCCGGTTGCTGCTCGAGGACGACGCCGGGCCGCTCGCCCGCGCGGAGGGGCCGCGTGACGATCTCTCCGAGCAGCGACACGTCCGCGAGCCGGGCCTCGGCGTCGAGCTGCTTGGCGCCGACCACCACCGGGACCTCGACCTCGCCGTCGCCGCAGCCGGCGGAGCCCGTCGGCTCGGAGCCGACGAAGTACACGATCGAGCGGGCGTCGCCGCACTCCCCGTTGTCGAGAAGCCAGCGCCCGTCGCGTTGCGCCACACGGTAGGTCGCCGCGTAGGGATAGGGCCTCGACGGGAAGTACTCGGGCTCCTCGCCGAGCTCCGCGAGCGCCTCCTTCATGAACGTCCTGAAGATCAGCGCCGGGTACGTGCCCCCGGCGACCGCTTCGCCGTTGTACTCGGTCAGCATCGGCTGGAGCCTGTCCGGGTACCCGACCCAGATGGCCACGGCGAGCTGGGGCGTGTAGCCGACGAACCAGGCGTCGCCGTAGTTCTCGGTCGTCCCGGTCTTGCCCGCCACCGGCCGGTCGTCGAGCTGGGCCCGCCGCCCGGTCCCCTGCTCGACGACCTCCTGCAGGATCGACGTCAGGATCGCGCTCGAGTCCGGATCGAGCACCTGGCGGTCGACCGGCTCGTTGACGTCCAGCCGCCCGCTGCGCTCGTCCTCGACCGCGCGCACGACGCGCGGGGCGTTGCCGAGCAGCGAGCCGTCGACGCGCGCTCCGCCGTTCGCGAAGGTCGAGTACCCGCGGGCCATCTCCAGCGTATTGACCGCCTCGTTTCCGAGGCCGATGCCGACGAAGCCCTCGAGCGGGCTCTGGATGCCGAGCCGGCCGGCCATCTTGGCCACGTCCTCCGGGCCGACGACCGACGTCAGCTGCGCATAGACGGTGTTGTCCGAGACGACGGTCGCGAGGTCGAGGTCGGCCTGGCCGAGGTAGGCGTTCTCGTAGTTGCGCACTGCCCAGAGCTTGTCTCCCAGGTTGACGACCTGCGGCTTCGACTCGAACGTGGTCTGCGGGGAGATGCCCTCCGCGAGCGCCGTCGCCAGGACGAACGGCTTGAACGCGGAGCCCGGCTGGCGCTCGCCCTGGACGGCGAGGTTGAACTCGCTCTTCGAGAAGCCCTCGCCCCCGACCATCGCCAGCACGCCGCCGTCGCGGGGGTCGATCGCGACCAGGGCGGCCTCGGGCCCGTCGGGCTGCGTCAGCCACTTGTCGATCGCGTCGCGCGCCAGGCGCTGGAGGCGCAGGTCGATTGTCGTGTAGACCTTGAGCCCGCCGCCGAACACCTCGCCCGAGCCGTAGTAGGCGATCAGCTGCTGCTTCACGTACTCGGCGAAGTACTGGGCGGGGCCTCTCGTGCCGGGAAGACGGACGTCGTCCGGGCTCGGGAGGGGTGCCTTCCTCGCCTCGTCGTGCTGCTCCTCCGTGATGAGACCCTCGCCGAGCATGAGCGTGAGCACGTAGTTGCGCCGCTTCAGCGCGCGGGTCGGGTTCGTGACGGGATCGTAGGCCGCCGGGCTCTGGAGGATGCCTGCGAGCAGAGCCGCCTCGGTCAGCGTGACATCCCGGGCGTGCTTGTCGAAGTAGACGCGCGCCGCCATCTCGACGCCGTAGGCGTTGTTGCCGAAGTAGATGGTGTTCAGGTAGGCGGTGAGGATCCTGTCCTTCGACCACTTTCGCTCGAGCTGCCAGGCAAGCGCGGCCTCCTTGAGCTTGCGGCTGACCGTCTGGTCGGGCTCGACGTAGGCGTTGCGGACGAGCTGCTGCGTGATCGTGGAGGCGCCCTGGACGATCTCACGGTTGCGGATGTCGGCCCAGACGGCGCGGAGGATGCCGCGCAGGTCGACGCCCCGGTGCTCCCAGAAGCGCCGGTCCTCGACGGCGACGATCGCCTGCTTCATGATGGGCGCGATCTCGTCCGAGCCGACGACGACGCGGCTCTCATCGCCCCGGAGCACGGCAAGCACCGTCTTGTGCTTGCAGGTCTCGTCGGCGCAGGCGTAGATGTAGCCGTTGCGCTCCTCGCGCGTGCGGTTGAACGGATCGAGCGTGGGGAGCTCGTTCGCCACCGACGTGACGAGGCCGAGCACGAACGTCACCGAGCACAGCAGCCCGAGGATGAGGAGCACGAGGAGGAGGCGGAGCCTCCTGATCCGACGTCGCGGCCGCGGCGCCGCCTCCGAACGGCGTCGTCGGAAGAGCACGGAAGAAGGATGTTAGCCGCGTCGGCGCGGCGCCTGCGCCGCACCGCGGGCGCGCCCGGCACGACTCGGCCCCAGGCTGGGGGCCCGGCCGTCGGAGCGACGAAGATCGGATCACCGGTGGGGGCAGGAGCCCCGCCCTCCTGCTCGAGGGTCACGGCGACCGTCGCGCCTGCCGCAACGGGCCGGGTGAGCGGCGCCGCGGTGCTCTCCTCGCCGCCTTGGAAGAGCCCCGCCGGCGCGGGCTGGCCGTCCTCGATCACCCAGACCTCGTAGGTCTCCCCTCGGGGGCGGGGCCGATGCCCGTGAGGAGGAGGCCCGCCCGGCCGCCGGGGCCCACGACGAGCGTCCCGCTCGCCCCCGACCGCGTACCGCGCCGAGCCCGGATCGGCGAGGAGCGGGAGGAGCTCGCTCTGGCGCTCGAGGGCGCTCTCGCAGTTCGTCGTTCCCGACGACCTCTACCCGTGGCTGAATCTCGCCTCGCTCCCCTCGTGGTCGCTGTCGGGGTCGCCGTGCTGCGGCACCGCTTGCTCGGCTGGCTGCGCAGGCGGGCCCTGGACCACGACCGCGATCACGTCACGACCGCGATCACCACGGCGAGCACCACGACCGCCGGCGCCACGATGGGCACGGGTATCATGGCCACCGCCATAGCCACGGCCATGGCCCACGGTCCAGGCCGCCCTCCCTTGACGCGGACGCGCGAACCAGGTCGTATCTCCGAACTGAACCGCACGGACGGCGCCGACGAACAAGGGACGTGCTCGGACTCGACGACAAGATCGCCTCGATCTCGGGCGGAGCCTCGGTGGGGATGGCGATCCTCGTCGCCGTCCTGCTCGGCCTCCGGCACGCGACCGACCCCGACCACCTGGCCGCGGTGACGTCGCTTGTCGCTGGCGGGCGAGAGCGGACGATCCGCTCAGCCGCCCGGCTGGGGGCCTTCTGGGGGCTCGGCCACGCCGTTACCCTGTTCGCGTTCGGGCTGCCGATCGTCGTCCTGAACGGGTTCCTCCCCGACCGCGTGCAGCAGGCGGCCGAGGCGGCGATCGCCCTGCTCATCGTCTTTCTCGCCGTCCGGCTGCTCCGGCGGTGGCGCACGGGCTGCTTCCACGTGCACGAGCACGAGCACTCCGGCGTGCGCCACGCGCACCTGCACTCACACGGCGGCGCGACCGCTCACCGGCACCGTCACGACGCGCGCACGCCCCTCGGTGCGTTCGGGATCGGCCTCGTGCACGGCATGAGCGGGAGCGCCGGCGTCGGCCTGCTCCTGCTCGCCGCCGTCGAGTCGGCCGTCGTCGCGGTCGTCTGCCTGGCGCTGCTCGCGCTGCTCACGGGCGTGTCGATGACGGTGCTGTCGAGCGGATTCGGCCTTGCCCTCACCCGCAGAGGCGTCCGGGGGCGGCTCAACCGAGTCGCTCCGGCGCTGGGTCTGGGCAGCCTCGCCTTCGGCGTCTGGTACGGGCTCGGCGTGCTGCACCTCGCGCCGTACGCCATCTAGTGCGGCGTCTCCCAACGCTGCACCTGAAACTGGCGTCCCGCGACGCCGCACTCGAGCCCCTTGTCTGTCCAGGGACGGACGAGCGGCTCTCTTACAGAACCTTCACGGCCCGGGCGCTACCATCGCTGCCACTTCCTCCGTTCGAGGGGGAGGGCCGCACCGGCGGCCCGTCGAAACATCCCTTGGTGCCGATGGAGCAGCAGAGCCGCCGGATCTCCCGTCTCGATCTCCTTCTCCTCGCGGGAGGCGGGGTCGCCACCGGCATCACGCTGGCGAGTCGCCGCCTGGGGCTTCCGCTCGTGGAGGAGGTCGCGGACGCCGCCCCGACGCCGACTCCGACGCTCGTCGTCCGCGACGAGCCGATCGGGGCGCGCAGGGCGCTTGCGGCAGGCGCCCTCGAGCTGCCCCCGCGGGAAGCGCCGCGCTTCAACCTCCTCGGTCTGCACTGGCGGGGCAGCGGCTCCGTCTCGTTTCGCACGAGCGACGGCTCGGGCTGGAGCGCGTGGCAGAAGGCGCAGGTCCACGAGCTCGCCGATCCGGAGGAGGGCCGACGGGAGGGATGGTCGCTCGGCACGCCCATCTGGACGGGGGACTCCGACGCGGTGCAGTACCGGCTCGCGGGGAGCGTGGAGGCGCTGCGAGCCCACTACGTGGACAGCCCGCCGGCGCCCGCCGCGCGCGGGCCGGCCGCCGTAGGTCAGCCGCTCGTCATCTCACGCGCGGCGTGGGGAGCCAACGAGGCGATCGTCCGCGCCGAGCCGGCGTACGCCGGCAGGCTTCGCTTCGCGGTCGTTCACCATACGGCGGGCAAGAGCCCCGCATCCCCTGCTCAGTCGGCCGCCATCGTCCGCGGCATCCAGGAGTACCACGTCAACGGCAACGGCTGGAACGACATCGGCTACAACTTCCTGCTCGACGGCTTCGGCCAGATCTTCGAGGGCCGTGGCGGGGCCATCGACCGCAACGTGATCGGCGCCCACGCGCTCGGCTACAACACGGGCTCGGTCGGTGTCGCGGTGCTCGGCAACTTCGAGCGGCAGGTCCCGACGGAGGCCGCGCGGGCCGCCCTCGTCCAGCTTCTCGCCTGGCGGCTCGACCTCGGTCACGTCGATCCGCTCGGGTTTCCGACGGTCACGTCGACGACCGGCCAGACGCGCGTGCTCCGGGCGATCTCGGGGCACCGCGACGTCGGCGCGACCGCCTGTCCCGGCGCGACCCTCTACCCGCTGCTCGACGGCGTCGCGCAGGAGGTCTCCGGCATCGGCCTGCCGAAGCTCTACGACCCGCTGGTGGAGCGGCTCGCGGATCGCGTCTTCCATCTCACCGCTCGCCTCTCGGACGCGCGCGGCTGGAGCGTCGCCGTGACCGGCCCTGCCGGCGAGCGGGTCGCAGGCGCGACCGGCATCGGGCCGCAGATCGACTGGACCTGGGACGCGACAGCCCTTCCGGACGGCTCCTACGGCTGGCGCGTCGATGCCGGCCCAAACGTGACGCCGGCGAGCGGAACGATCGTCGTGGGCGCCGTTCCCGAGCCCGAGCCGCCCCCCCGTCCCGCACGGCCGTCGGGCCTCCCGCGCCGGATCCCGCGCTGGGCCTGGGACCTGCGCCGCTGGCACCGGACCCCGAGAGCCCAGCGCGGACCGCGTCCTGCCGGCGCTCCACGCCGTCC
>CAZCIJ010000217.1:0-5903 GCA_964498265.1 uncultured Gaiellales bacterium
CCCTTCGTCGAGCGCGACGTCGAGGTTGCGTCGGCGCTCGCGGGCCAGGCGGCGATCGCGCTCGACAACGCGCGCCTGTACGCGCGGCTTGCCGAGGCAGTCGTCACCTCGCGCCTCTCCTATCGGCTGTAGGGCCGGGCAAAGGCTCGCCGCGCAGCGGCCGCGCGCGAAGCGCGCCAGACTGCGGAGGACCACGCCGGCGAAGCCGACGTACCGACCGGCGCCCGGGAGGTCGTTGCCGTGCGGGCGTGAGGTCGGGCGGGTCGGAGACCCGCCCCTGCACCTCCCTACGGGCGGTCAGGGAGGGCCGGTCCCCGACGGGCGCAATCGGGTGTAGGGGCCGCTCCCCGACCGGCAGGGCGTCACCGGAGGCGAATGGGGGTGGGGCCCGTCCCCGACGGGCGCGATCGGGTGTGGGGGCCGGTCCCCGACCGGCCCTACGTCGGCGCACTTCCGGCACTGACACGTGCGCCCTCCCGCATGCAGGCTTTCGTCATGCGCCAACGCAAGAACCCTCGGCTTCCTGGGTACGACTACGCGTCGATCGGAGCGTACTTCGTGACGATCTGCGCTCGGGGCCGACGCTCTCTGTTCGGCCACGTTCGCGACGACTCGGTCGTGCTGTCACGACCAGGCCACGCCGTGGTGTCGGCCTGGACGCGGATACCCGAGCTCCACCCTGCCTACGCCCTCGACCTCTTCGTCGTGATGCCGAATCACCTGCATGCGATCCTGCTGCACCGCGATGCTGACGGGACACCGATCTCGACCGTGATCGGCTTGTTCAAGGGCCGCGCAGGCAGGCTCGCCGGGATCTCGCTCTGGCAGCGCGGCTACCACGATCGCGTGATCCGCAACGACGCAGAGCTCGCCTCCTTCCGGGAGTACATCGAGACCAATCCAATGAGGTGGGTTCTCGACCGGGAGAACCCCGACGCATCTCCCTTGGGTCGGGCCGGTCCGCCGCAGGCCGGGCGGGCCGGTCGGGCCGGTCGGGCCGGTAGGGGCCGGTCGGGGACCGGCCCCTACACTCGGTGAGGACCGATCGGCCGATACCACGACCGTTTGGGCTCAGGACGTGGAGCGTGCGGTCGGGCGGGTCGGGGACCCGCCCCTACGCCCCAGGACGGGCGGTGATGGAGGGGCCGGTCCCCGACCGGCCCCCTACCTCGCGGATCACGGGCCGGTGGTGCGTCCGACCGGGCCGTAGTCGCGGGCTGGCGGAGCCGGCCGGATCAGGGACAAGCCGGTCATCGCGGGATGGTGAACGGCGGAGCATGACCGGGGATGTAGGGGCCGGTCCCCGACCGGCCCCGTACCGGCCCGGGGACTGCCACGCCGTTCGCCGTTCACCCCTCGTCCGGGGGAGCGACTCGCGGAAAGCCGGGGACCGCTCTAGACTCGAGAGAGGCGCCGACAGAAGGACTGATGTGGACGCGAGGAGCACCCTGTGGCAAGTCGGCCGGTACGAGATCCTCTGCGAGCTCGGCCGGGGCGGCATGGCCACCGTCTACCTGGCGCGCCAGACCGACCTCGACCGCGAGGTCGCGCTCAAGGAGCTGAACGGGCTCTACGCGCGCGATCCCTCCTTCCTCGAGCGGTTCCTGCGCGAGTCGCGCGTGGCCGGCTCGCTGAACCACCCGAACATCGTCACGGTGCACGAGTACTTCGAGCACGAGGGCACGCCCTACATCGCGATGGAGTTCGTCGACGGTGGCTCGATGCGCCCCATCGTCACGTCCCTGACGCTTCCCCAGGTCTTCGGCGTGCTGGAGCAGCTCTGCTCGGCGCTCGCGCATGCCGAGAGGACCGGGATCGTGCACCGGGACCTGAAGCCCGAGAACGTGCTCGTCACCGCCCAGGGAACCGTCAAGATCGCCGACTTCGGGATCGCGAAGGCGATCAACGACGCGGCGCCCGGGCGGTTCGTCACCGGCACCGGGATGATGCTGGGAACGCCGACGTACATGGCTCCCGAGCAGGCGCTCGGCACGAATATCGGGCCCTGGAGCGACCTCTACTCCCTCGGCGTGATCGCCTACGAGATGCTCGTCGGCCACGTCCCGTTCCACGAGACGACGACGCCGATGGCGATTCTCGTCAAGCACATGCACGAGGAGATCCCGCCGCCGCGCTCGGTGAAGCCGTCGCTCGACCCCGAGCTCTCCACCTGGATCGAGCGGCTGCTCGTGAAGGATCCCGCGAGCCGGACCCGCCGTGCCGGAGCCGCGTGGGAAGAGCTCGAGGAGATCGTGCTGTCGCTCCTCGGCCCGCGCTGGCGGCGCGAGGCTCGCCTTCCCGTCGACCGCCTCACCGGTGAGACGATAACCCCGCTCACGCCCGCGGAACTCCGCGACGAGTCCCGCGAGCCGGCAACCGGTGACGACGACTCCCTGACGCTCCTCGCGGGCGAGGCCGCCGGAGCCGTCCCACCGACGGACGTCGCCGTCCCACCGACCGTCTCGCCGGAGCCGGACCCCGAAGTGGTCGGCGCGCCCGAGACCGAGCAGGCGCCGGTGCTCGGCGAGGAGCCGGCGATCACCGCCGGTCCGCAGGAGGCTCCCGCGACGCACGAGGCTGTCGCGGAGCCGGCAGCTGCGCCTCCCGCCCCGCCGGGTCCTGCGACCCCGGCCCCCACGGCGCCGCGGCGCCCATCGCGTCGTAGGGTGCTGCTCGCTGCCGCCGCCGTCGGCGTCGCCGCGGTAGCGGCTGTCGTCGTCGCGCTCGTCGCGTCCGGCGGCGGCTCCGAGGAGGCGGGCGCCACGGGGACGCAAGCGAGCCCGGCCGCCACCGAGACCGCTCAGGCCGCGACGTCTGAGGCGGAGACGGCTTCCACCGAACCGACGCCCGCCGAGACCCCTGCTCCCGTGCCGCTTCCGGATGTCGAGCCTGTCTGGCTCGCGGTCGCCGAGGACGCGCTGATCGTCGCCGATCCAGGCGGACGGGTGGCGGCGCTCGATCTCGAGACGCTGGAGCAGACCCGCGTCCTCGCCGATCCAGCTCTGCCCGATGACGTGGTCACGTCCGGATCGACGGTCGTCGTCGCGGACGCTGAGGGGGTCACCGCGTACTCGTCGACGGACGGCGTTCCCGCGGGGACGGCGAAGTTCGGGCCCGGCGCCTCGCTCGCCGCCGCCGGCGGGACGGTCGCCGCCGTTCGCGAGACCGGCCAGACGGGCGGGAGGCTCTGCATCCTCTCCGGCACGAGCCTGAAGCCGTGCGCCGACCTCGCCTTCCGCCCGGCCGGGGTCGCCGTCACGAGCGACGGCTCGGGCGTCCTCGTCGCGAACCCGAGCGACGAGCCTGCGCTCGTCCCCTTCACGCTCGAGGGCAACCGGCTCGTCGAGCAGAACTGGATCCGCCTGGATGCCAGGCCGACGGGGGCCCCCGCCGAGTTTCGCGGCAGAGCCTACGCCCCGGTCGAGGGCGGGGTGGCGGAGGTCGATCTCGCGAGCGGGACGCAGATCGGGGGAGAGGAGCTGCCGGCAACGCCTTCGGCCGTGACCGTCGTGCCGGGAAACGGCAAGCTCTTCGCCGCGCTCCCAGGATCGGACCAGCTCGCTCTCATCGACACGCTCGCGCCCGAGGAGGGCGGCAGCGCGCAGACGCCCCTTCCGCACGGGGCGAGCCTCGTCGCGGTCGGGAGCCAGCCCGTCGCGCTCGCGAACGCAGGCGGAGTCGTCTACGTCGCCACCTCCGGTGACGGCACGATCGCGCGCGTCGACGCCCTGACCGGAGACGTGCTCGGAGCGCTGGGCGTGCCGGCGCTCGAGGCCCAGCGCGCCCCGAAGCCCGTGACGGTCACGGGGATCCAGATGAAGGAGAGCAGCGAGGCGGTCACCGCCACGATCAGGCTCGAGGGAGGTCGGCTGCCCGGCTCGGGGATCGTCGTCAGCGACGAGAACATCGGCGACGGGCGTGCGGTCGTCGAGCTGTGGCAAGGCGGGATCAGCTCCTCCGCCGCCGAGCAGACGCTCGCCGATCTCACGGTCGTGCCGCAGCAGCAGCTCGCACGGATCCGCGTGGTCGTGAGGGCCCCGGCGGGCGCCTTCGAGCGCTTCGAGGCGCGCCGGAGCGCAAACGGCGCCGCCGTCACGCTCGTCGCCACGAAGACCCCGCCGCCTGAGCCGGCCTCCTCCTCCTCCTCCTCCTCCTCCTCCTCCTCGGGCGGCGGATCGAGCTCCTCGTCCTCGTCCGGGGGATCGGGTTCCTCGCCGTCTGGGTCGGGCTCGTCCTCGCAGCCGGAGCCGAGCATCACGGTGGGTTAGGGGCCTGTCCACAAAGTGAACCAGAGCGCCTGACATGCGGCACGCATCGCGATACTGCGTCCTCAGTCGCGCCAATATGACCTGCATATTGGCGCTCCCTGCGTCCTTGCCTCGCGGCACGTGCCGCGTGTCATCCACTGTGATCACGTTCTGGACAGGCCCTTAGCAGTGGGCGCTCGTGCGGTCATCTCCTGTCGCCCGCGGACGCTTGCGGCCGCGCTCTGGGTGGCCGTCGCGCTCGGCGTGCTCGCCGTCGGAGCGCAGGCGGGCTCCTCGGCGCTCGCCGGGACAGGGCTGACCCTCGACGGGGCCACGGTCAACGCGAACTGGAAGGAAAGCTGGCTGAAGGGGAACGTCACGTTCACGGGGATGGTCGGCGCCGAGTCCGAGCTGAACGCGTTCCTGCGCCGGCTCGATCCCGGGCCGAAGGTCGTCGTCGCGCGGGTCGGGTTCACGGCGGCGGAAGGGGCTTACACGGGAACGCTCAAGTTCCCCAACCGCGCCCGTCCCGGCACCTACCTCCTGCGCGTGGCGGGTACGAGCGGAGGCGCCAAGCTTGCGCCGGTCGAGACGACGGTCAGGCTGCCCGCGCCCGAGGAGGGCATCGTGGGCAAGGCCTTCGTCAGCAAGACCAAGAAGGGGAAGGCCGTCCGGCGGGTCAAGGGGCCCGTGAAGCAGCTGTTTGCGACCTTCAAGTTCATCGTGCCCCCGAAGGTCCGCTCGGTTCGTCTCGTCTGGAGGACGCCCCAGTTCAACTTCGTGGGCGAGGTGCGCAAGCCTTGGCGGAAGACCATCAAGACGTTCGTCAAGAGCAACCGGCCGCTCGCGAAGGGCAGGTGGTACTGCCTGCTGACCGTCAACGAGATCGTGACGAAACGCGTCTCGGTGCGAATCAGGTAGAGCGTGCCAGCGCCGGCCGCTCCTCGATGAACCCGTCCAGACGGGCGGGCGAGTCGGCGGGGAAGACGTCGACGGCCGCGTCGATCTGGCGGACGAGCCCGGAGAGGACACGGCCTGGCCCGAGCTCGAGGCAGGTCGAGGCGCCCGCCTCGACGAGCGAGCGGACGCAGTCGACCCACTGGACCGGGCTTGCGATCTGGGCGACGAGCGCGTCCTTGACCTCGGCGGCCGAGTGGACTACGCGGCCGGTCGCGTTCACGGCGATCGGCACGATCGGATCGCTCCAGGAGACCTGGGCGACCGCCTCGGCCATTCGCTCCTGCACGGGCCGCATCAGCTCGCTGTGGAATGCCGCTCCTACCTGGAGGCGCACCACCCGTTGCGCGCTGGCGTCTGTCGCGAGCCCCATGAGCCGCTCGACGCCCGCTTCCTCGCCGGAGACGACGATCTGCGTCGGCGAGTTGAGATTCGCGAGCGACACGATCCCCGCGCTCGAGGCCTCGTCGCAGAACGACCGCAGCTGCTCGGCGGGAAGCCCGATGACCGCGGCCATCGCACCGGGCCGCTCCGACTGGATCTCGCCCATGAGCCGCCCGCGGAGGCTCACGAGCTCGATCCCGTCCTCGACGGAGACCGCGCCGGCGGCCGCAGCCGCCGTGTACTCGCCGAGGCTGTGTCCGGCGACGAAGCGGGGCTGCAGGCCCCGGCTTCGGGCAGCGTCCGTCAGCGCGAGCG
>CAZCIJ010000218.1:0-3331 GCA_964498265.1 uncultured Gaiellales bacterium
CTTCGGAGACCGTCTGCCCGACTAAACCCGCCTACACGGAAAATCGGACGCTCTCACCGAGCTTCGAGTGGAGGCTCTGGTCGATCAGCGAATGTTCCGGCTCGTAGAGCAGCTCCTCGATCGGCGTGCAGCGGTCACGCTCTTTGACGCGATCCTCGAGCGAGCGTTCAGCCAGTCGCTCGCCGACCATCTCCCCGAGCGTGTGCTTCCGATGTCGACGGTTCCTCCTCAGGATGTTGGAGGTCCACGCATGTGTTCGCGTTTGACTCGCAACGACATCACCGCTATTCGGACAACGCGATTCGCCGCATGGAGGAAGCGCTCGAGGAGGTTGATATGGATGAGGTCTGGCGGACGCACGGGGCGTGGCGAGGGCACCCTCACGCCGCGGAGTAGATCAAGAGAACGTAAGTCCAGGCGGTTAAGTGAGGCCCGCGCGCCCATCCGGCAAAGAGAGGGGGAGCAAGGGTCGAGTCTTGCTGAGCGCTCGGTCCTCAGAGTCGCGGAAGCGCGGGGTGTGGCAGCGGCCGGCAACCCCCTGGAGGGTGCGCGTCGTTTGCTTGGTGTGGCTGTGGGTTAGGCGGCCTGGAGGGTGTGGAGGAGTTCGCGGCGGGTGGTGTCGTCGAGGAGTTGGGCGTAGGCGCGTTCGGTGATGGTGGTGGCGGCGTGGCCGAGGAGCTTTGAGACGATTTCGAGGCGCAGGCCGCGGTTGAGCAGGTGGGTGGCGAAGGTGCGCCGGAGTGTGTGGGGGCTGATGTGGGAGAGGTTGTGGCCGTTTCGGGTTTGTGGGCAGCCGGGGTGGTGTGGGGGTTTGTTGGTGTGGCAGGTGCAGGGGATGGGTCGGACGCCGGCGCGGTGGGCGAGGCGTTTGACGATCCGCCAGAGGTAGCTGTCGTTGATCAGGGTTGCGTGGCGGGTCGCGAGCAGCGGTGTGGCTGGCGTGTTGTGTCCGCGGCGGGCGAGCCGGTCGAGCCATTCAGCGAGGATGGGGGTGAGGTCGGGGACGATGGGGATGGTGCGGCGGCCGGCGTGGGTTTGTTGTGGCGGATGGTGAGGGCTTCCTGGCCGGGGGTGAGGTCGAGGTCGGCGAGCGTGAGCGTGCATGCCTCGCCGATGCGGATGCCGGTGTGGCGCAAGAGCAGGGTGGGGAAGCGCTCGGTGAGGGTGCCGGGGCAGGTTTGCAGGGCGTGGTCTTCGGCGGGGCGCAGCCAGTCATTGTCGCTTCGCGGCGCGGGTGGGCAGGGGATGCGCCGGCTGGGGTCGGTGAGCAGGCCGAGCGTCGCTCGCGTTCGGCCGCACGCTACGCGACTACGGCCTCGTCGCCTCGATGAGCTCGCGCGGCGATGCGTACGACAACGCCGCCTGCGAGAGCTGCATCTCGACACTTAAGGTCGAGTGGATCGACCGCCACCGCTACACCAGCCGGGACCAGGCGCGGCTGTCGATCTTCCGCTGTATCGAGACGTTCCACAACCCGCGCCGCCGCCACTCCGCCCCCGGCGGCATCAGCCCCGACAAGTACGAGAGGCGTTGTCTCAACAGACAAGAGGAAGAGGGGATTGATACAATAGAGACAACAAGAGCAGCCTAGACCCGTGGTGTCAACGGAAACGAGGCAAGCTCACTCCGACTTCGCCACGCCCCGCACGCATCCGTAGTCTCCCGCACCGAGATCGGTGTGTCCGCCGATGCCGGGCTCGATCGCGGGCGGGATCATTCGAGCAGGATCACGGCTCACGTGCCAGGAGGCCTGAGGTGCGATGAGGGTCGGGCTGGGGCAGCTTCGTAGCTTCTGGGCGGCGGCGAGCCCCGCGATGGTGCTTGCGGCGGCCGCGCGGGGGGCTCCCTGTCCCTCACGGGCTTCGGGCGAGCACCACGGGGGTACGCGCCAGTCGGCGCGCTTCTCCGCCGAACCGCTCGCCCCTGCCGCGAGGCGCGACTGATCAGGGGTGAGCGGTGAGCGCAGGCGTGGCGCCACGACTCGTCGTCCGCCTTGGCGAGGACGCTGCTGCCGACCCTCAGGTGGCGGGGCGCAAGGCGGCGACGCTCGCGCAGCTGCGCTCGGCGGGCTTCCCAGTGCCTGACGGGTTCGTCCTGACCGTCGACGGCGTCAGTCGGATCCCGGTGGGAGGCAGCCACGTGCCGGAGGACGTGCGCGCTGCGCTCGCGTCCGCGCTCGACGCGCACGGTGATCGCGAACTGGCGGTCCGGTCCTCGGGCGTGGCTGAGGATCTCGCCGGCGCCTCGTTCGCCGGTCAGTACGAGACGGTGCTCGGCGTCCGTGGTCTCGATGCGCTGGTCGGTGCCGTCGGCCGCTGTCGAGCTTCGGCCTCTTCCGAGCGAGCGAGGGCGTACCGCGCTGAGACCGACGCCGGCGATGCCGGCATGGCGGTTCTGGTGCAGGACCTCGTCGCCGCCGACGCGGCCGGCGTCGCGTTCACCGCGAATCCCGTCACCGGCGATGTGGAGACGCTCGTCAGCGCGGTCTCCGGCATCGGTGAGCGGCTCGTCAGCGGCGAAGCGACGCCGGATGAGTGGATCGTGCGAGGTACGGAGGCCGTGTCTCTCGCAGCGACCGAGCGGGCGATCGACGCGGAGCAGGCCAGGCAGGTCGCGAAGCTCGCGCAACGCGTCGAGAAGGCCCTCGGCCGGCCGCAGGACATCGAATGGGGCCTCGCCGCCGGTTCACTCTTCCTGTTGCAGGCACGGCCGATCACCGCACTGCCGCAGCCACCGGAACTCGAGCCGCTTGCCGAAGGGTTCTGGCAGAAGGACGACATGCACTACCCGCTGCCGCTCACGCCGTTCGGGGCTTCCGTCTACCTTCCCGCGGTCGCCCGGGGCTTCGGACCCGTGATCGAGCAGTTCGGGCTCCCCTTCGAGGGCGGCGATCTGCGGTCGCGCGGCGGTGAGGTCTACATGCGGATACTCCCGATCGGCGGCAAGGACCGGGAGCCACCGCCGTGGTGGGTGGTGTGGCTCGCGTCGCGGCTCGTCCCCACGATGCGCAAACGGGCGCGCGCCGCGGACGAGGCGCTGCGGACCGATGTGGCGCGACGGCTGATCGAGCGGTGGAACGACGCGTGGCGGGACGAGTTCCGGCTCGAGGCTACGACGTTGGGGGATCGTGACCTCGCTGGGCTCGAGGACGACGAGCTCTTGGCGCACCTCGACGCGGTGCAGGAGCTCATGAACCGGGGGCAGGAGGCACACCTCCTCCTCTGGGCCGCGTACGTCCTGCCCCTGTACGAGCTGGGGCAGGTGTGCGAGCAGCTGCTCGGGTGGAGCGCAGCGGAGACGCTGGCGCTCGTCGCCGGCACGTCGGCAGCGT
>CAZCIJ010000218.1:3341-5892 GCA_964498265.1 uncultured Gaiellales bacterium
CTTGACGAACTGAGCGCGCTGATCGCCGAGTCGGGGGCTGCCCGCGACGTCGTCTCGACGGGCGGCGCGGACGTACTCGAGCGTCTCCGTGACGCGGCGCCTGTCGCAGCGACCGCGTTCGAGTCCTATCTCGAGCGGCATGGTCGCCGCCCCTTGAGCTACGACCCCGGCGATGTCACGCTCGCCGAGCGCCCCGAGCTCCTGACGGGACTGATCCGCGACCGGCTCGCGGGGGGCACGACCGTCCGAGCCGCCGGCGCTGCCCGCGCGGCGGCGCTGGAACAGGCGAGGGCGGCTCTCGCAGAGGCGACGGGGGAGGAGCGGAATCGGTTCGAGCGTGCCCTTGCCGCCGCCGAGCATGCCTACCCGTCGCGGGAGGAGAACGTCATCTGGACCGACAACGCGCCGAGCGGGCTCCTGCGCTACACGGCGCTCGAGATCGGGCGCAGGCTCGCCGAGCGCGGCGCGATCGCGCGCGCCGAGGACGCGGTGCTCCTCGAAGAGACAGAGCTCAGGACCGCGTTGCGCGGGCGGCTGCGCGACATGCGAGACCTCGTCGCGAAGCGGCGGGCCGAGCGCGCCTGGGTAATCGCACATCCAGGTCCGCCGAGCTTCGGCAAGGCGCCCAGCCCGCCTGATCTGCGTGGCCTGCCTCGGGCGCTCCGCCATATCACCTGCGCAGTCCTGTACTTCCTGGAGCTCTCGCAGCCGGTCGCCGAGGCGCCCGAGGGCGCGCTCGCAGGCGTGCCGGGATCGCCCGGTCTCCACACCGGCCCGGCCCGCGTGATCCACAAGGAGTCGGAGTTCTCGTTGCTCCGTCCGGGCGATGTCCTGGTCTGTCCGATCACGAGTCCCGCGTGGTCTGTGCTTTTCGCCCAGGCCGGTGCGGTTGTCACCGACGGCGGGGGCGTCCTCGCCCACGCCGCCGTGATCGCCCGCGAGTACGCGATTCCAGCCGTGCTCGCAACCGGCGACGCGACGCGGCGGTTGCGCAACGGCGAGATCGTCACCGTGGACGGAACGGCAGGCCTCGTGCGAATCGACGCACCGGGCGTAGGCGATTGACGCAAGCCGCCTCCACGGCGGGCGGTCTCGTCGGGTGAACCGCGGTCCATTGGGCGCTCCTGGCCGGCTCTCGCTGAAGTCCGGCGGCCGATCACATCCCTGCGGCTTGGATCCTCGGAGAAATACGGATCGAGATCCGCATCTGCCCTGATGTCGACGTCGAAGCCCGGTGAGAGACTCTTGTCGGAACCGTCGCGGAAGGAGGGTCGTCGGACGAGGTAGGTCGCCGTGCGACCGGGAGGTGCGCGATGGAGCTTGGGCAGCGGGACAAGGAGTTCGCCGCCGCGATCGGCGCGAGCATCGGGTGGGGCTGTCGCTTCTGCGCCGGCCGCGACATTCCGGCGGGCCGTGAGACCGAGCTCTCTGAGGCGGACCTCGCCGGCGTGGCCGCGACGGCCCCAGCCGTACGCGGCGAGGCGATGGAATTGCTTGTGCCGAGGCTCGACGAATTCCTCGGGCACGAGCGTTTCCTCCGAGACGGAGTCCGTCGCGGTCACCTCGAGGACGGAGGCCTGCCCGGAGGCGAGCATCGGCGCCAACTCACAGCCGCTGCTCGAATGCCAGCTGGCCGCCGCTCTCGAGCTCGGACTCAGCTCAGCAGAACGCGCGGCAGGCACCGCGTAGGGGGTGGATCATGACCATCGCACAGAGCATTCTTCTGGCTGATTGGTGGGGTATGCACGACGACGACGTTGGCACGGGCTGGATGATCGTGATGATGGTCGGGATGGTCCTGTTCTGGGGCGCGATCATCCTCGCTGTCGTCTGGCTCGTCCGCGGGAGCTTCGGCGGCTGGCGGCGGCCCCGAAGGGAGAGCCCGGGCGAGATCCTGGAACGCCGGTTTGCCGAGGGCGCGATCTCGGTCGAGGACTACCGCGAGCGGCGGGAGATACTCGGGAACGGCGTCTCTCCCGCTGATGTCGCGGGCAGAAATGAACAGGTTGCCGCCGGAACGCGCGGAGCGAGCGAGCAATGAAGAAGGCGTTGGTGGGCATGTCTGCTGTCGGCGCGGTCGTCGAACCTCGTTGGGGTGTGCGTCGGGGCCAGCAGTTCGGGCATACGGTGTGCGGGCGCTCTGGCCAGATGCCGTGCGGGTGCGGTCATGCGGCTTGACCGCCTCGCGTAGACGAGCATGCGCACGACCCTTCCCTACGACGCGCGTAGGAGGGTCGACGAAGGTGGGCGAGCGCGACCAGACACCGCCTTGACAGGGCGTCTGGCGCAGGCGAGCGCTCGCCGGCCCTGGTGGACGCTCGCCACCTGGATTGTGCATGACCGCCGCGCTGGCAGTAACCGCCCTTCTCCTCGGCGACGCGCTCACGAGCGAAGGGGACGTGACGACCGAGACGGACTCGAAGCGCGGTGAGGCGCTCCTCGTGAAGACGCCGGCCGGTCGTCGGCCTGGTGGTCTCGGCCGCCCTCCTCATCACCGCGGCGGTGAGCCTGCTGGCCGACGATTTCATGAAGCCACGGCTGTACTGCCTGC
>CAZCIJ010000219.1:0-5868 GCA_964498265.1 uncultured Gaiellales bacterium
TGATCGACCGCGCCCGCCGACCCCTTCCCTCTTCATCACGCTCGCCGCGTCGCACATCCCCGACCGCTGGCTGCCCTATCTCGGCCCGTCGGCGGTCCTGAGCGCGACGGCGTAGGCGGCCGGAGAGCCGAGCCCGCTCGTCGCGCCTTGCGCCGGGAACTTCGGCACGCGCCAGAAGGTCGAACACCCTGAGAGCAAACCTACGAGCGGGAGGAAGCATGACTCTGACGACGAGGAGGGTGGCGATCGTCGCGGCACTCGCGATCGGGGGCGTGGTCGCCGCCGCGCTGGTCGGCATCGGCCGGCCCGAGGAGGCCAACGGACAAGCGGCCAGCGGCGGCGCCGGCGAAGGCATCACCGTGACGGGGACGGGCTCCGTGCGGGCGACGCCTGACACCGCGGACTTCTCGTTCGGGGTGGAGACGCAGGGCAGTACCTCGAGCGAGGCCCTCGAGGCGAACAGCGCGGCGGCGGAGGAGCTGATCGCGGCCATCAGGGCCACGGGGGTCGAGTCCGCCGACATCCAGACCCAGCAGGTCTCGGTCTCTCCTCGCTACTCCCAAGACGGCCGGGAGATCGTCGGCTACACGGCCACGAACTCGGTCGACGTCACCGTGCGCGACCTGAGCAAGGCGGGCGCGGTCGTCGAGGCCGCGGTCGCGGCCGGAGCGAACCAGGTGTACGGACCCAGCTTCGCCGTCTCGTCCCAGGACCGCCTCTACGAGGACGCTCTCGCGGCGGCGCTCGACGAGGCCCGCGGAAAGGCCGAGGCCATCGCCGCCGACGCCGGACTGGCGCTCGGACCGATCACGGGCATCGCCGAGAGTGGCGGAAGCGGCGCACCCGTCCCTCTGGCGGAGGCAGCCGTGAGCGACGCGAGCGTGCCCATCGAGCCGGGCGAGCAGGAGATCGTCGCGACTCTGACGGTCACGTTCGCCATCTCGTAGGAGAGGGCTCGGCGCTCTCCCTGCGAGCTGGGTTCCTGCAGCGGGTCATGTGCAACCCTGGGGTCAGGGGCCTGACCCCTGTTGCACCTGTTGCAGACCTCCCCTGCAGCTCAGGCGTCGTAGTACAGGGCGAACTCGGCCGGATGCGGTCGCAGCCGGACGACGTCCGCCTCGTTCTCTCGCTTGTAGTCGATCCAGCCGTCGATCAGCTCCCGCGTGAACACGCCCCCCTTGAGGAGGAAGTCGTGATCGGCCTCGAGCGCCGCGAGGGCTCCCTCGAGCGAGCCTGGGACCTGCGGAGTCGTGTGGATCCTCTCGAAGAGGTCGACCTCCGCCGGCTCCCCGGGATCGAGGCCACGCTCGATCCCGTCCATGCCGGCCATCAGCATGGCTGCGAACGCGAGGTACGGGTTGGCCGTCGCGTCGGGGCAGCGGAACTCGATCCGCTTCGCCTTCGGCGCGTCGGAGTACATCGGGACTCGGATGGCGGCCGAGCGGTTGCGGGCCGAGAGGACGAGATTGACCGGCGCCTCGAAGCCGGGAACGAGGCGTCTGCAGGAGTTGGTGGTCGGCGCGCAGAAGGCGAGCAGCGCGGGGGCGTGGGCGATGATGCCGCCGACGTAGCCGCGGGCGATCTCGGAGAGCCCGGCGTAGCCGTCGCCGGCGAACAGCGGCTCGCCGTCCTTCCAGAGCGACTGGTGGGTGTGCATGCCCGAGCCGTTGTCGCCGAAGATCGGCTTCGGCATGAACGTCGCCGTCTTGCCGGCCGCCCTGGCGACGTTGCGGACGACGTACTTGTAGACCATGACCTGATCGGCCATCCTCACGAGCGGTTGGAACCTCATGTCGACCTCGCACTGGCCGGCGGTCGCCACCTCGTGGTGGTGGAACTCGCAGAGCACGCCGAGCTGCTCCAGCTGGAGCACCATCGCCGTACGCAGGTCCGCCAGCGTGTCGTGCGGCGGCACGGGGAAGTACCCGCCCTTCGCGCGCAGCGTGTAGCCGAGGTGCGGCTGGTGGGAGTTCCAGTGCGCCTCGCCCGAGTCGACCTCGTAGCGTGCGAGGTTGACGCCGAGCGCGTATGACACGGAGTCGAACACGAAGAACTCGAGCTCGGGGCCGAAGTGGGCGGTGTCCGCGATCCCGGACTCGACGAGGAGCCGCTCGGCCTTCTGGGCGACGTGGCGAGGATCGCGGCCGTACGGCTCGAGCGTGAGCGGATCGGCGATCTCGCAGATGAACGAGACCGTCGGCTCGGCGACGAACGGGTCGAGGATGGCCGTCGCCGGATCGGGCAGGAGCAGCATGTCCGACTCGGCGATGCCCTGCCAGCCGCGGATGGACGAGCCGTCGAAGCCGAGCCCCTCGCTGAAGGAGCTCGCGTCCAGCGCCCGGATCGGCATCGTCACGTGCTGCCACGTGCCGAGCAGGTCGCAGAACTTGAGGTCGACCATCTCCGCCTTCGTCTCCAGCGCCCAGTTGAGAGCCTCCTCGGGCTCGGCGCTCGGCTGGCCGAGGAAGCTTCCGTATGCGATCTCGCTCATCGCGGCTCCTTCTCCGTCGGTCCACGAAAAACGCCCCAGGGCTCGGAGGCTCCTGAGGCGCCGCTGCCTCGCCGTGCCGCCGTCGCGGGCGGCTCGACAGTCCGGAGCATAGCGGATAGACTCGGGCGGAACGAGGCGACGAGGCCTCAGGCGGATCCCGCCTGGGGTCTTTGTGTTTTCAGGAGGTGATGATGGGCAGGGCAACGAGCGATCCCGCCGATCGCAAGCGGGTGGTCGAGCGCGTAGCGGCAGAGGACGTCGACTTCGTCCTCCTGTGGTTCACGGACATCATGGGCCAGCTGAAGAGCTTCGCGATCACCGTCGACGAGCTCGAAGGCGCGCTCGACGACGGGATGGGCTTCGACGGCTCCTCCATCACGGGGTTCAACCCGATCGAGGAGTCGGACATGGTGGCGATCCCCGACCCGAGGACGTTCCAGGTGTTGCCCTGGCGGACCGGAGAGCACAAGCTCGCGCGGATGATCGCCGACATCGTCACTCCTGACGGCAAGCCCTACGAGGGCGATCCCCGCTACGTGCTCAGGCGCGCCCTCGAGCGCATGAAGAGCATGGGCTTCGACACGTTCAACGTCGGTCCCGAGCTCGAGTACTTCTACTTCCAGGCCGACGACTCGACCGAGACGCTCGACCAGGGAGGCTACTTCGACCTGGCGACCCTCGACGTGGCCGCCGAGTGGCGCAAGGAGACGATCAAGGCGCTCGAGTCGATGGGCATCCCCGTCGAGTACGCCCACCACGAGGTGGGGCCGTCGCAGCACGAGATCGATATGCGCTTCGCGGATGCCATGGCGATGGCCGACCACACGGTCACCTATCGGCTGATCGTCAAGGAGATCGCGACGAAGTTCGGCATCTACGCGACGTTCATGCCCAAGCCGCTCTTCGGTGAGAACGGCTCCGGCATGCACACGCACCAGTCGCTCTTCTCGAACGGGAAGAACGCGTTCTTCTCGTCCGACGACGATTGGCACCTGTCGGAGAACGGCAAGCGCTTCATCGCCGGCCAGCTGCGCCACGCGCGGGAGATCTGCGCGATCTTCGCCCAGTGGGTCAACTCGTACAAGCGGCTCGTTCCCGGGTACGAGGCCCCGGTCTACGTCGCCTGGTCGCGTCGCAATCGCTCGGCGCTCATCCGTATCCCGCTCTACTTCCCGGGCAAGGAGCAGGCGACCCGAGCCGAGATCCGTTGCCCGGACCCGGCCTGCAACCCGTACCTGACCTTCGCGGCGCTCCTGCAGGCGGGTCTCGAGGGCATCGAGAGGGGCTACGAGCTGCCGCCTCCCATGGAGGAGAACCTGTACGAGCTCACCCACGAGCAACGGCGAGAGCGCGGGATCGTCAGCCTGCCGGAGTCCCTCGGCGAGGCGATCGACGAGCTTGCCCAGTCCGAGCTCTGCGAGCGGGTGCTCGGGCCGCACATCTTCAAGCGCTACGTCTTGCTGGAGGAGAAGGAGTGGGAGGACTACCGGGTCCAGGTCACGCCGTGGGAGCTGCAGCGGTATCTGTCCATGCTGTAGGGGCGACGCTTGCGTCGCGCCGGGCGGGGCATGCCCGCGCCTACAGGGAGCGCAGGTCGTCCCGTGCGACGCGGAGGGCGATGACGCCGCTGTGCTGGTCGATCTCCTCGATCGCGGCAGCCGGGACGACGCGCCGCCGCCTGAGGGGAAAGCGGCCGCGGACCGTGAGCCTCGCCCCGTCGTCCCCGGCCGTCGCCTCCTCGACGCGCCCCACGACCCTCCCGCGAGCATCGGCGACCAAGAAGCCGCCCACGGACTGGAGGACCTTCGGATCGGCGGCGTAGGAGGTCATGGCCCTGAGGGTACCGTTCATCGAGCCGATGAACCGCTCTGAACGTCATCTGAGGCTCGTCACCGAGACGATCGCGGCAGTCAACTCGACGCTCGATCTCGGCGAGCTCTTCGAGCTGATCGCGGCGAAGGTGGCGGGCGCGCTCGAGGCGGACGCGTGCTTCGTGTACCTCTACGACGAGCGGGCGGACGAGCTCGTGCTCCGGGCGTCGGTGGGCAGCCATCTCGAAGCGATGAGGGCGACGCCGAAGATGCGGCCAGGCGAGGGCATCACGGGGGTCGCCGCGGCCGAGCGCGCGCCGATCATGATCCCGAGCGACGCCGACCTCGATCCCCGGTTCAAGCGCTTTCCGGGGCTGCACGAGGAGCAGTACGAGTCGATCCTCGCCGTTCCCATCCTGGCGAAGGACCGGCTCGAGGGCGCGCTGAACGTCCGCACGATCGAGCCTCGCGAGTTCGACGACGGCGAGATCGATCTCCTCATGGCCATCGCCGGCCAGGTCGCGCAGGCGATCGAGAACGCCAAGCTGTACGAGGCTGCTCAGCGGCGCGTGCGCGAGCTCGAGGCGCTGGCGCGCATCTCGGAGGCGGTCTCCGAGGCCCTCTACCTCGAGGAGTCGCTCGAGGAGATCGTGAAGACGACCCTGGGCGCCGTCCATGCGACCGGGGCGGCGATCGTGCTCGAGGACGGACGGACCGTCTGGCCACAGGGCAGGGCAGGGGCCCACGCCGTCCGGCTGCCGTTGCGCTGGAAGGGCCGCCAGATCGGAGAGCTCGTCTGCGACCGCGACTCCCCCTTCACCGACGAGGAGATGAACCTGCTCGCGTCGATCGCCCACCAGGCGGCCGTCGCCCTGGAGCACGGGCGTGCAGTGATGCGGGGTGTGCTCGCGCAGGAGATCCAGCACCGGGTGAAGAACAACCTGCAGACCGTCGCCTCGATGCTGCGCCTGCAGGCTCGGTCGACCGGCGTGGACCCGCGGCAAGCCCTCGAGGACTCGGTGACCAGGATCCTCGCCATCGCAGCCGTGCACGAGGCGCTGACGGAGCGGCGCGAGGACGACGTCGACCTAGGCGAGCTGATCGAGCGGCTGCGGCGGATGATCGTCCAGGGGCTCGGCGCCGGGAAGGCCGTCGAGGCGCGCGTGGAGCCGGTGTCGCTCGCCGGCGCACGCGCCACCGCGCTGGCGCTCGTGTTCAGCGAGCTCCTCCAGAACGCGCTCGAGCACGGCGGCGACCGCGTCGTGGTCGAGCTCTTCCGGCGCGACGGCGAGGTGCTGCTCGCCGTCGCCGACAACGGCGCCGGCGCCGGGGACGCGACGGAGGGGACGGGTCTTTCGATCGTTCAGGCGCTCGTGCGCGACGAGCTCAAAGGCACCCTCACCCTCGGCGACGAGGGCGGGCTGAAGGCGGAGGTGGCATTCCCGGCATGAGAGTCCTGCTGGCGGAGGACGAGACGATCATCAGGCTCGACCTCCGCGGCCTCCTCGAGCGAGCCGGCTACCAGGTTTGCGCGGAGGCGCGCGACGGCGAGGAGGCGATCGAGCT
>CAZCIJ010000220.1:0-5826 GCA_964498265.1 uncultured Gaiellales bacterium
CGTGTGCAGGCCCCCAGCCGGGGGTGCGAGGCATTCGGAATCAATCATCTAGTGCTCTGTCCGGGGATTACGGCGCGCCCTGGCGGCTGCAAACCGGCGCCGGTCTGCGTCCTTGGTCGCGCTCATATGGCCTGCATATGGGCGCTCCCTGCGTCCTTCCCCGGCTTGGTTTTCGCTCGCCAGGATCATCGCCGGACTCCCCGGACAGAGCACTGGCGGAGAGCGAGCTTCGAGGCGAGTCCGACCTGGCGCTTCCGATGATCATCGACTGCCATGCCCACGTCTCGCGGAAGGACTGGTCGTCGCCGAAGTTCCTCGAGGAGGTGATCGAACCCGTCCTACGGGCCTCTGGGACGCCCGTCCCGGAGACGGTGTACGAAGGCACCGATATCCCCGCGATGATGGAGGCGTACAGGGCGGCGGGTGTAGACAAGGTCCTGCTCTACGCGGTCGCGCCGCGGGAGGCGCGGAAGTTCGGGCGCGACCCGAACACCCGCGAGATATCCGGAGCGCACGTCTCGAACGAGTACATCGCCGAGGTCTGCAGGCAGTACCCGGACCTGGCGCTGCCGGTCGCGTCGCTCAACCCGCGTTACGAAGGCGCCACGGTCCTCGACGACATGGAGCGCGCGGTGCGCGAGCTCGGCGCCCGCGCGATCAAGCTCTACCCCACGTACAACCACTACCGTCCCGACGATCGGGAGCTCTGCTGGCCGATCTACGCGAAGGCGCTCGAGCTGAACATCCCCGTAATCGTCCATCAGTCGTGGACGACGCTCGTCGATGCGCCGATGAGGTACCAGCGTCCCGCCCAGCTGGACGATGTCGCGCGGGACTTCCGCGAGCTCGTCCTGATCTGCGCGCATTTCGGCCTGCCCTGGATCGAAGAGGCGATGTGCCTGGTCGGCAAGCACGACAACGTCCACGTGGACGTGAGCTACTGGGCCACCATCGAGGACCCAGAGATCGCGCTGCGGCATCTGCTGCGCTGCCCCCGGTACGGCTGCACCTACGATCGCATCCTCTGGGGAACGGACTTTCCCGTGACGCCCCCCGGGCCGAGCCTCGAGCTCTTTCGCGAGGTCCTGCCCGCGCTTGCGGCCCGGCTGGGGCTCGATCCGATCCCCGCCGAGGGCCTCGAGCTCATGCTCGGCGGGAACGCGGCACGGATCTACGGCCTCGCCTGAGGTGCGGCGCGCCTCGGGGCGGCCGCTGCGCTGAACGGCCACCCCCCTGCGCGGTCACACACGCTCGTCGCTGCGATCCCGTGGCGGTGCTCAGCCCACGATCGGCAGCGTGACCCGCGACGGATGGGCCCGGTCGTGGAGGACGATCTGGGTCGCGGCGAGGGCCGCGCTGGGCCCCTCGGCTGCGAACGGCCCTCCCGTATTCAGGTTGCGGTCCCACAGCGGGAAGTCCGAGCTCGAGATGTCGACGCGAAGCCGGTGGCCCGCCTGAATCCGCACCCCGACAGGCCCGAGCTCGATGCGGTACCGGAAGACCTCGCCCGGGGTGATCGGCGTTGGGTCGGTCAGCGACTCGCGGTAGCGGGCGCGCACGATGCCCTCCTGAACGTTCGTCGAGCGACCCGCCGGATCGACGACGCAGAGCCGTGCGGTGAAGTCCGTGTCGGTTGCGGTCGAGGCGGCATGGAGCGTGACCGAGGCGTCGCCGATCAGCTCGAGACCCTGGTCCTGAGGAGCGCTGGTGTAGACGAGGACGTGCTTCGTGCCTTCGGAGGCGCCCTGGTCGGCGGGCCCCATGGGGGCGATCGTCTCGATGCAGCACGAGTGCCCGCCGGCGCTGAGGTTCGGCAGGCTGGGGTCGTAGAGGTAGATGTCGGGTGGCTCGTCGCCCGGCGGCTCTCTCGAGAGCGTCCCGTCGCCCGAGCTGGAGTGCGCCCGGCCGTCCGAGTGCAGGTACCAGTCGACGTGGCGGGCGCTCGAGGGCGGCCAGCCGTCGAGGTCGCGCCAGCCGGCGTTCACGACGTAGACCGTCGCCGGCGCGTCGAGCACCCCGGTCTCCTTGCCCTTGAGGAAGTGGTCGAGCCACCGGAGCTGCCAGTCGTCGACGACAGTGCCCCCGATCTCCTCGGGCGCCCCAGCGAGCGGCCGCCAGGGCATGTGGAGCCAGGGGCCGATGAGGAGCTTCTGCGCCGCCCGCCCTCCGGCGGTCAGCGCGGAGAAGCTCCGGACCGTCCCGCCGAGGAAGATGTCCCACCAGCCCCCGACGTGGAGCACTGGCACGTCGACGCCGGCGAGGTCGGCGTCGAGCCTCCGCCAGTAGTCGTCGTGGGTGGGGTGGGCGAGCCAGTCGAAGTAGTACGGGGCGCCGCCACCGCTCAGCGGCGGGAACGAGTCGAGGGGAAGAGCCCAGTACCAGCTCTGGATGCTCGCGAGCGCTGCGCCGAGCGAGGCGAGGGCGTTGTCGTCCCGGCGGCGGTTGGCCTCGTCGATGGCGAGGAACGTCGACCAGGAGGCGGCGAAGGCGAGCGAGAACGCGCCCTGCGGGTAGAACCACTCCCGGAAGGGGCTGGAGGCCGTGAACGCCGGGCAGGCGGTGACCAGGCCCTCGGGCTTGCGCTGAGCGGCGAGAAGCTGGTTCAGGCCCGCGTAGGAGAACCCGTAGGTGGCGACGCGGCCGTCGGCGCCCGGGAGTCGCCGTGCCCAGGCGATCGTGTCGCAGAGGTCGTCGGCCTCGTGTAGGAACGGGTAGAAGGCGCCCTCGGAGCTGTAGCGCCCGCGTGAGTCCTGCGTGACCGCGATGTAGCCGTGGCGCGCGTACCAGGACGGGTGGGCGTAGACGAAGTTGCTCAGTGCCCCTCGCTTGTCATACGGGTGGCTGATGAGGAACACGGGATGCGGGCCGTCCTCCGCCGGCCGGTAGACGTCCGCGTACAGCGTGATGCCGTCGCGCATGCGGACGGCCACGTCGCGCTCGACTGTGACGCACGCGAGGCCGGGAAGCGGCTCGGGCAACCCGACGCGTCCTACGCGTGCTTCTCCTTGAGACCTGGGAGTATCTCGCGGCAGACGTCGGCGACGAGCATCGGATCCGGGCTCATGTCGGCCCAGATGATGTGGTTGCAGCCGGCCTTGATGAAGCTCTCGAAGCGGTCGACGACCTCCTCGCCCGTCGTGGCGACGCAGAACGCCTCGAACATCGCCTCGTCGCGGACGAGCAGCGCCCGCTGCTCGATGACACGGGGATCCTGGATGTGGTGGTACGCCTCGGGGATGAGGAGACCGCCGTAGACGCGGGCGCCGTTTAGCGCCTCTTCCCGGTCCGGGTGGTACGAGGTGGACACCCAGGCGCACTTGGCGAGCGTGTCGGGATCCTTCCCTGCTTCGCGCGCGCCCCTCTCGAAGGCGGGGATGAGGACGTCACGGTGGTGGGACGGAGGAACGCCGACCGCGACGTAGCCGTCCGCGTAGCGCCCGGCGTTGCGTGCCATGAGCGGTCCGTTGGACGCGCAGAGGATGGGGATCGGCTCCGCGGGCTTCGTGTACAGGTAGAAGAAGCTCTCGAAGTACTGGCCCTTGTGAGTGAAGTAGTCCTCGCTCGTCCAGGCTTTGCGGATGAGCTCGATGCCCTCGACGGTGCGCCCGATCCGCTCCTTGGTGGACGGCCAGAAGCCCGTCGTCGTCTTCTCGTTCATCGCCTCGCCGGTCCCCACGCAGAGCGCGACGCGGCTCGGGTAGAGGAGGGCCTGCGTCGCCGTCTCGACGGCGACGTCGATCGGGTGGTGGCGGATGCCGAGCGCCGGGATGACCATCCCGCCGACGACGGCGCGTTGTGTTGCCGCAAGGAACGCGGTGAGGGTCGTGAAGATCCCGGCCGAGTGGCCCGAGGAGTGCTGCCAGGGCAGCGTGTGGTCGCCCTCCCAGACGTGGTCGAAGCCGGCCTCTTCGAGCGCGCGCACACGCGTCACGTTGTCGCGCACGTCGTGGCACAGGCACTCGGGCGAGATGCCGAACGTGACCGTCATCCGCGCTCTCCTTTCCGGTGGACTCGGGCAGTGGCAGTATGGTAGAAGAGTCCCGAGGAGAAAAGCCCAGAGGGATGCGATACGAGATCCTCCTTCGGAACGGGACCGTCGTCGACGGGAGCGGCGTGCCGGGCTTCCGCGCCGACGTCGCCGTCCATGGCGGGAGGATCGCGAGGATCGGGAGCCTCGACGACGCCGAGGCCGACCGGGTCATCGACGTCGGTGGGAAGGTCGTCGCGCCCGGCTTCATCGACATTCACTCGCACTGCGACTTCGTTCTCCCGCTCAAGGACCAGGCGGACTTCCTCCAGCATTTCGTCGCCCAGGGCATCACGACGCTCGTCACCGGCAACTGCGGCTACGCGCCTGCGCCGATCAATCCGGCGACCGCGCCGCTCATGCAGGCGTACACGGCGTTCATCAAGCCGCGCGACCTCGAGTGGCACTGGCGGTCCTTCGGCGAGTACCTCACCTACCTCGAGACCCACGGCGTCTACATGAACACGGTTCCGCTCGCCGCTCACGGCGCACTGCGCATCGCCGTCATGGGCTTCGACGCCCGGGCGCCCAGGGACGACGAGCTCGCGCAGATGAAGGCGCTGCTCACGGAGTGCCTCGACAATGGTGCCTTCGGTCTCTCGTGCGGCCTGATCTACGCGCCGGGGATGTTCGCGACGACCGACGAGCTCGCGGAGCTCGCGAAGGTGCTCAAGCCGTACGGCGCCATCTACACGTCGCACGTGCGCGGCTCGAGCGAGACGCTGATGCCGGCGGCGCAGGAGGTCCTGGAGGTGGCGAGGACGGCAGGCGTCCGCGTCCAGCACTCGCACCTCGAGGGTTTCGGCAAGCGCTTCTGGCCGAACGTCCAGAGGGTGCTCGCGCTCCACGAGAGCGCGCGCGGGGAGGGCGTCGACCACGGCTTCGACGTCATCCCGTACACGGCGGCGAACACGACCTTCCTCGCGATCCTGCCGCCCTGGTCGCTCGACGGGGGCGTGCCGAAGCTGCTCGAGCGGCTGCGCGACCCCGAGACGCGAAAGCGCATCAAGCGCGACATCGAGCAGGTGATCCCGCAGTGGCCGACGTGGCGGCCCGGAGGCTGGCCGCACAACCTCGTCGAGGCCACCGGCTGGGACAACGTCTGGATCATGTGGGTGGAGAGCGAGGACAACAAGCGCTTCGAGGGCAAGAGCCTCGCCCGCCTCGCCGAGGAGACCGGCAAGGACCCCTTCGACGTCGCCGCCGACCTCATCCTTGCCGAGCAGGGGCATGTGACGGCCCTCTACCTCGGCGTGAGCGGCGATCTCCACGAAGAGTGGGCGCTGCGCCAGATCCTGCAGCACCCCAACGCTTCCATCGAGACGGACGCCTTCTCGCTCGGGCGCGGGAAGCCTCACCCGGCCCTGTACGGCTCGTTCCCCAAGGTGCTCGGTCAGTACGTCCGCGAGGAACGGCTGATGACCCTGGAGGACGCCGTTCGCAAGATGACCTCCCTCTCGGCGGCGCGCTTCCAGCTCGAGGATCGCGGCCTGCTCCGCGAGGGCTTCTGGGCCGACGTCACCGTCTTCGACTCCGACACCGTCTGGGACCACACCACCTACCTCGAGCCCGACATGAAGCCGAGCGGCATCGAGTACGTGCTCGTGAACGGCGTCGTCATCGTGGACGGCGGCACCGTCGACACCCAGACGCTGGCCGGGAAGGTCGTCCGGCGTCAAGGCGCCAGTGCCGCGTCCGGGGAATAGGGTGATGATCCTGGCGAGTGAGAACCAAGCGATGAAAAGACGCAGGGAGCGCCCTACGCTGGTGCGTCGAGTTACCACGGGCGCGACTGAGGA
>CAZCIJ010000221.1:0-2984 GCA_964498265.1 uncultured Gaiellales bacterium
GTTCTCGAGCTCGAGCAGCGGTCCGGAGTAGGGCTCGTGCGCGAAGACGTCCAGCGCAGCCCCGGCGACCTTGCCGGACGCGAGCGCCTCGAGGAGGGCGTCCTCGTCGACGAGCTCGCCGCGCCCGACGTTGACGATCCGGATGCCGTCCTTCGCCTCTGCGAGCTCGCGGCGACCGATGAGGCCGCGCGTCTCCGGGGTGAGCGCCGCGTGCAGTGAGAGGAAGTCGGCCCGCTTGAGCACCTCCTCGACCGTATGGGCATGGTCGGCGCCGAGCTCGCGGATCCGCTCCGGAGCGACGAAGGGGTCGTACACGACGACGTGCATGGCGAGCCCTCTCGCCCGCCGGGTGACCTGCTGGCCGATGCGGCCGAAGCCGATGAGGCCGAGCGTCTTCTCGGCGAGCTCGACGCCGGCGAAGCGCGCGCGTTCCCAGCGGCTCTCCTTGAGCGCGCAGTGCGCCTGCGGGATCGAGCGGGCGAGCCCGAGCATGAGCCCGATGGTGTGCTCGGCCGCCGACACGATCGTCGACTGCGGGGCGTTCACGACGACGATGCCGCGCTTGGTCGCGGCCTCCACGTCGACGTTGTCGACTCCGACCCCCGCGCGTCCGACGACCTTGAGGCGCTCGGCGTGCGCGAGCAGGTCCTCGGTCACGCGCGTGGCGCTCCGGACGATGAGCGCGTCGTAGGCGCCGATGCGCTCGCTCAGCTCGCCGTCGAAGTCGACGTCGACGTCGAACCTCGCGCGCAGAAGCTCGACGCCGGGCTCGGCGATCCGCTCCCGGACGAGAACTCGAGGCCGGCCGTCGTCCTCGCTCACCGCGCGAGAGACTCGGCGACGCCGCGCTCGACGTCGGCGCCGGCCCGGACGAGCTCGGCCTCGAGCGCGGCGAGCGCCGCGGCCACGTCGTCCGGTCCGATGTACCCGATGTGCCCGATGCGGACGATCCTGCCCTTGAGCTCGCCCTGCCCCCCGGCGACCGTCACCCCGTGGCGCTCGCGCATCCCCCGTACGACCGCCGCACCGTCGACCCCCGCGGGCACCCGGATCGCGGTCACCACCGCCGAGCGCTCCTCGTCCGGGGAGAACAGCTCGAGCCCCATCGCCTTCACGGCCTCGCGACAGGCCAGCCCCAGGCGGCGAGCGCGCTCCCACGCCGCCTCGAGGCCCTCCTGCAGCAGGAGTCCGAGCGCGACGTCGAGCCCGCGCACGAGCGACACGGCAGGCGTGAACGGCGTGCGGGCCTCGTGTTGCGAGCGCAGCGAGCGCTCCCAGTCGAGGTAGAAGCGCGGCGAGGTCGAGGCTCGCGAGCGCTCGACCGCGCGCGGCGACGGCGAGGCGAACGCGAGCCCTGGCGGCGTCATCATCCCCTTCTGGGAGCCGGAGACGACCACGTCGATGCCCCACGCGTCCTGCTCGAGCGGCAGGGACCCGAGCGAGGAGACGGCGTCCACCACTCCGAGCGCCCCTGCCTCCCGCGCGGCGCCTGCGAGCGCGGCGACGTCGGCCACGACCCCAGTCGAAGTCTCGCAATGGGTGCAGCAGAGCACGTCGGCCGGCGAGCTCGAGAGGGCGGCCGCGACCTCGCCGGGATCGGGAGTCTCCCCCCACTGGTAGCGAAGATGGACGAGGTCGGCCGCGTAGCGCTCGGCGATCTGGGCCCAGCGCTCGCCGAAGTAGCCTGCCGAGACCACGGCCACGCGATCTCGAGGGGAGACGAGGTTCGCGACGGCGGACTCCATCGCCGCGGTGCCCGACGCCGTGAGGAGGACGACCTGGCCGGAGCGGCGAAAGACCGCCGGAAGCCGGTCGAGGACGCGAGCGAGGACCTCCTGGAACTCGGACCCTCGGTGGTAGACGATCGGCTCGCTCATCGCTGCCTCGACGGCAGGCGGGATCGGCGTCGGACCGGGCGTCAGCAAGTGACCGTCGCGACTCACGTCCTGAGGGTAACGAAGCGCACGCGGGCCGGCGGAGGTCAGGAGCGGAACAGCCGCCCGAGGAACGAGCGGCCCGGGCTCCCCGCGACGCGGACGCGGACGACCACGTCGCCCGCGTCCCCATGGACGCTTCCGGCGTGTCCCTGCCCGGCGAGGCGCAGCTCGTCGCCGTCCGCCGAGCCCGCCGGGAAGCGAACAAGCAGGGCTCGCTCCTCCTCGAGGCGGCCGCGACCGCGACAGAGCGCGCAGGGGTTGTCGACGATGCGGCCGAGGCCGCCGCAGCTCGAGCATGCGCGCAGGCGCAGCACGCGTCCCGCACCGGCGCGGCCGACCTCCCGCACGCGCCCCGAGCCCGCGCACGCGCGGCACGACCCCCAGCGGCTGCCGGGGCGGGCGCCTGAGCCGTCGCAGTCGCCGCAGACCGCGACGGCCGCATAACGGACTCCCCGATACGCGCCGCGGCGCGCCTCCTCGGCGTCGAGGTCGATGCCGACGAGGATGTCGCGCCCGCGCTCGCCCGGGCCCCGCGGGGGCGCAGCGGCTGCGTCGAAGGGGTCGCCCGGCGGGCCGGGGGGAGTCGAGGGCCCCGGCCTGCGCTGCCGCGTCGCGTGACCGCTCGCCCGGGCGAAGCCGCGCCGGTCGTAGCGCGCGCGGCGGTCCGGGCTGGAGAGCACCTCGTAGGCCTCGGCGATCTCGCGAAAGCGGTCGGCGGCGTCCGGCTCGTGCGAGACGTCAGGATGGTGACGGGCGGCGAGCGCGCGAAACGCCTTCTTGATCGTGTCCGGGGCGGCGTCCCGCGCGACGCCGAGCACGGCGTAGTAGTCGCGGGTCGCCCGGGTCAGCACGGCCGCACAAGCGTACAGTGGACGCCTGCCGGCCCGGCGCTCTCCGGCGCCCTAGGCTTCCACCGTGGACACGCTGCTCGCCTTCGCCGCCGCGCTCGTGGCCTTGCGGCTCGCCGGCGGCCTCGCCGTTCGCTTCCGGGAGCGGCGCACGCCGGCGCTCGCGGCCTGGTCGGCGTCGCTCGCGGCCTACGCGCTC
>CAZCIJ010000221.1:2994-5815 GCA_964498265.1 uncultured Gaiellales bacterium
GGCCGGCTGGGACGACCGCGCCTTCCGTATCTACTACCTCTTCGGGGGACTCCTGACCGCCCCGCTGCTCGGCGCCGGCTCGCTCCTGCTCGCGGGCTGGCGCGCCGCCGCTCCCGCGGCGCTGCTCTACGCGGGCCTCGCGGTCGGGATCGCGCTCGCCGCGCCGCTGACCGAGCCGGTGTCCGGCTCGTCCATCCCGGAGGCCCAGGAGCACCTCGACCTCGTGCCGGCACGGCTCGTCGCCATCCTGGGAAACGCCCTCGGCACGGCCGCCGTCGTCGCTGTCGCCCTGCTCACCATCCGCCGCCGCCCGCTCGCGAACGCGCTCATCCTCGCCGGCGTGGCCGTCGCCGGAGCCGGCACCGCGGCTGCCGGCCTCGGCGAGGCCGAGACCGCTGTCTTCATCCTCGCCGCGGCGATCCTCCTCTACGCAGGCTTCCTGACGGCGACCGGCGAGCGGATTCACGCTCCTCGTGGCTTTCACTCGCGCGGCCGCCGGATCGACGCCGCCTAGACGATTGATTCGGAATCAATCGTCGGACCCGGAGCGGGAACGGGACGCGTCCGTCTACGGGGTCAGCGCCGACGCCCGACCACGAGGAGGTAGGTGCGCGATCGCCGGATCCGGTCGCCCTCCCGACTCTCCTCCCAGTGATCGATCAAAGCCCGGCGCAGCTGCTCACGACGCGTTGGATCGAGCGAGTCCGCAAGCGTCCGGGTCGGTCCGTAGTGCCCGTAGTAGATCTCCCACAGCTCCTCGCCGGAGGAGGCTTCCTGGGGCGCGTCACGCTCCTCGAGCTCGAGGTCGAAAGCGGCGCCGAGGAGCCCGCGCACGTAGCGTTCGTCGCCCCAATCGAAAACATTGCCGACACCGGGCGGGGGCAGGGGCGCGAACGGCCGCATGAGGGCGAACGTCTCGGCGACGCTGCTCGCCGGCGTCCAACCGGCCAGGCCGAGACGGCCGCCGGGGGCAGTCACGCGCGCGAGCTCCTGTGCAGCGGCGCGATGGTCGGGGGCGAATTGCACGCCGAGGCTCGACGTGACCGTCTGGAACGACCGGTCCGGATACGGGAGACGCTCCGCGTCGCCGACGTCGAAGCGAACGTCGAGGCCTTCCTCCGCCGCCTTCCGTCGCGCCGTCTCGATCAGCTCGGGCGCAAGGTCGAGACCCGTGACGCGGGCACCGGCTCGCGCGGCGAGAAGCGCCACAGCGCCTGTGCCCGTTGCTACGTCGAGCCAGCTCTCGCCCAGCCTCGGCGGGACCCGCTCGATCAGCGCTGCGTGAATCGCGGAGGTGAGGTCGACGATCCTCTGGTAGGGAGCGGAGCCCCACATGGCGCGCTGGCGCGCCTTCAGGTCTTCGAAGGCTCCCCCTCCCCGGCTCCCACCGCTACTCGCCGATCGCCTTGAGCACGACCCGCTTGCGCCGCCGCCCGTCGAACTCGGCGTAGAACACCTGCTCCCAGGGCCCGAGGTCGAGGCGCCCGGCGCTGATCGGCAGCACCACCTGGTGAGACATGAGGTGACGCTTGAGGTGGGCATCGGCGTTGTCCTCGCCGACGTTGTGCCGGTAGCGGGCGGTCGGCGCGTGCGGCGCGAGCTGCTCGAGCCAGTCGTCGATGTCCTCGATGAGCCCCGACTCGGCGTCGTTCACGTACACGGCCGCCGTGATGTGCATCGGGTTCACGAGGCAGAGGCCCTCGCTGATGCCGGAGCGGCGGACGAAGTCCTCGACCTGCTCGGTGATGTTGACGTAGTCGCGGCGGCTCGGCGTCTCGAACCACAGGTAGTCGGTCGCGTGCTTCACGCCTTCAGCTTCTCGCGGACGCGCTCGTTGACGACTCTCGGGTTCGCCTTCCCCTCCGTGGCCTTCATCACCTGGCCGACGAAGAAGCCGAGCAGCCCCTCCTTGCCGTTGCGGTAGGCGTCGACCTGGCCCCGGTTGGCGGCGAGGATCTCGTCGATGAGAGGATCGAGCTCGGCGGCGTCTGAGATCGCGACCTCGCCGAGGAACGGCTCCGCCGAGAACGCCGGATCGCCGGCCTTGGCGAGGGCCTCGTCGAAGGTCGTGCGCGGGATCCGGTCTCTGGCCTCGATCAGGCGCCCGAGCTCCGCGGCGTCGACGGATTCCGGGTCGACGCCCGCGCCTGCGAGCTGGTTCATGAGCACGTTCGCCACGACGCGCGGCTCGCCGGGCACGCGCTGAAACAGCCGGTCGCGCCCGCTCGCGACGAGCCCTTCGGCGAGCTCGAAGCCGACCTCGCGCTCGAGCCTGCGGATGCGGGCGGCGGGGAGCTCCGGCACCTCGGCGCGCAGGCGCTCGATCAGCTCGGGCGGGGGCTCGACCGGAACGAGGTCCGGCTCGGGGCAGTAGCGGTACTCGTTGGCCTCTTCCTTGGAGCGCAGCGGCGACACGGCCCCGGTCTGCGGATCGAAGTGCAGCGTCTGCTGGACCACCTCCTCCCCGCGCTCGTAGACCGCGATCTGCCTCGCCACCTCGGCGTCGATGCCCTTGGCGACGAAGCCGAACGAGTTCATGTTCTTCAGCTCGGTCTTGGTGCGCAGCTCCGTCGTCCCCGCCTTCCTGACCGAGACGTTGGCGTCGCAGCGCAGCGATCCCTTCTCCATCTCGGCGTCGGAGACGCCGAGCTCAACGACCGTCTGCCGCAGGAGCTGGAGGAAGCGGCGCGCCTCGTCCGCCGAGCGGATGTCCGGCTCGGTGACGATCTCGACGAGCGGCGTGCCGCCGCGGTTGAAGTCGACGAGCGAGGTCTCGGCGCCGTGGATGCGCCCCGCGGCGCCGCCGACGTGGATCGTCTTC
>CAZCIJ010000222.1:0-5811 GCA_964498265.1 uncultured Gaiellales bacterium
ACTCGCCGACGCTGAGGTCGTCATCCTCTTCCATCAGCACCCGCGGCGGCGAGAGGAGCATGTAGCCCTCGCGGCGGGCGTGCTCGGCGAGGTAGTCCGCGAGCTCGACGAGGAGGGAGCTCTCGTACGCGCGAAACTGCTCGCGATCTCTAGGCAAGAGGTAGAGGACGTACTCGTTCGGGACGTAGACTCGCGAGACCGACACCGAGCGGTGGTCGTCCATCTCCTTCACGAGCTTGCGGGCGAGCTCGACCGGCTGGACGTGCGCCCGGAAGGCACGGCCGAAGATCCCCTCGACGAGGGACTCGATCCGGTTCTCGATCCCGCGCAGAACGCCCACAGCCAGGCCGGTGATCCGGCTGGGTCATTGTACGGCCGCCGGTCGCTCGGACTTCGCAGGCAGGAGGACGCGCGCCGCCAGCAGGAGCGCGATGGCCCAGGCGCTCAGCACCGCGGGGAGCATGGCGACCGAGCCCGCTCCCAGGGCTGTCGGCACCAGCGCCCAGGCCGCAAGGTACGCGGCGCCGAAGACGGCCGCGCCCCATAGACCTCCGCTCGCGGCCGCGGGCAGCAGCACGGCGGCGCCGGCGGCGACGATCGCGCCGGCGGCGACAGCCGGCTCGTCCGCGAGCGTCCCCCAGAGCGCCGATGCGACGGCGGTGAGGCTCTCGCTTCCGGCGATACCGAGCCCGAGGGGCGACGGGTCGCCGGCCGGGGGCAGAGGCTCGTGCCGAAGCCCTGCGACGCTTGCCGCCAGCAGCACGGCCGCCGCCCCCTGGAGCCCGCGACGGACGGGATTGCGCACCCGCGCGCACGCGAGCGGTAAGAGCGGGAGCGCGCCGACGAAGGCGAGCACGGGACCCGCGGCGCATGTCAGTCCGCTTCCGGCGTCGCGCCAGAACACGGCGAGCCAGACGGCTGCCACCACGAGGTACGCCAGCGCGAGCGCGAGCGCGACGTTGCCGAGCGGAAGCACCGGAACGAGCAGCGCGAGGACGAGGCCGGCCCGCGGGTTCGCGATCGTGGCGATCGCGGTCAGGATGGCGAAGAAGACGGCGAGAGAGGGCGGGAAGAACGGGATCAACGCCGTCGCAAGGGCCGTGAAGGTCGCGGCGAGCAGCGCCGGAGCGAGGCGAGCGAGGAGGACGCGCCGGGAGAGGGCTGAGCGGCGCTCGCGACGGGCGGCCGCCTCTCGGAGCGACGCGCGAAGCTCCGTCGCGAGGCGCTCTGGGGCGTGGCGCCGTCGCGGATCGAGCGAGAGCGCGCGGTCGACCGCTCCGGTGAGCGCGTGAGGGAGATCGGGACGCGCCTTCGCGAGCGACGGGGCCCCGGCGGCAATCAGGCGAGCGGTCTCGACCGGCGAGGCCGACCAGAACGGCTGGTAGCCGGCCAGCGCCTCCCAGAGGATGACCCCGACCGCCCAGACGTCCGCCGCGCCGGTCGCCGGCTTGCCGGCGAGGCGCTCGGGCGAGATGTACGCGAGCGTGCCGGGAACGTCGCCCGCCGCGGTGAGCGTCTCCTGCTCCTCGAGCTGCGCGAGGCCGAAGTCGAGCAGCTTGGCGGAGACTCCGTCGACGTCCTCGACGAGGACGTTCGAGGGCTTGACGTCTCGGTGGACGATGCGCTTGCGATGCGCGTGCGCCAGGGCCTCGAGCACCTGCGCGGCCGTCTCGACCGCCGCCGCGTCGTCGAGCTGGCCGTCGCGGATCGCCTCTCGCATCGTCCGTCCCGCCACGTACTCGTACGCGACGTAGACGTGGTGCTCGTCGCGCTTGACGGCGTACGCGCGCGCGATGCGCGAGCTGCGAAGGCGCGCCACGGCGAGCGCCTCTCGCTCGGCGCGCTCGCCGGCCTTGCCCTCCTTCGGGACGACCTTGAGCGCGACGTCTCGCTCCGCGACCACGTCGCGGGCGAGCCAGACGGTGCCGGAGCCGCCGCTGCCGAGGGGTCGAACGACGCGGTAGCGCCCGAGAACCAGATGGGGTGCCTCTCTCGCGGCCGCGGCCTCGCCCATGGCCGCGAACTTTGCCCCCACGCCGCGAACTCCTGCACGGCCTCGCGATGCTCGCGATGCTCGGGCACCCCTCGCGGACGGCCTGACCGGCGACGGCAGGGCCGTTCTCGTTGGAGGTGTGTTGCTATGCTCGGCGAACTCTCGGGGGGCGACCTGGGGTCGCTCGTTACCTCCTACGTACGGATCCGTGGCCGATCGGGATAGAACCGACGTCGACGCCGACCTCGAGTTCGACTTCTTCGAGGATCTCCCGACGACCGAGCGTCCGCCGGAGGGGCCGCCGCCGAAGGCGCCGGGACGTCCGCCGATCCGGCCACGAGCCCCCGGCCCGGGCACGCCGCTCGTACGCATGGGGCTGCTCGTCGGAGGGGCCATCCTCCTCGCCGTCGTCATCGTCCTGTGGGTGACGAGCTGCAACAGCGGCGGCGCCAAGTCCTCCTACGAGGACTACTTCGGCGACGTCGGCGGGCTCGTGCAGGAGTCGAACGCGATCGGCCAGCGGCTGGGTGACGTGATCACCAGCCGCGGGGCGACGCTCGAGGACATCGACGCGCAGCTCACGGGGCTCGCGCAGCAGCAGGCGCAGGTCGTCACTCGGGCCGGCGGTCTCGAGCCGCCCGGAACGCTCGTCGAGGAGCAGCAGCGGCTCGTCGAGTCGATGCAGCTGCTCGAGAGCGGGCTTGCCGGGCTGCAGCAGGCCTTCAGCCAGGTGCAGCTGGCGAGCAACGCCGAGGAGTCGGGCGTCGTCCTCGCCCAGCAGGCGGACCGGCTCGTCGCCGGCGAGATCGTGTACGAGGATCTCTTCCGGGCTCGCTCGCAAGAGGTCATGACGAGCGAGGGCATCACGGGCGTGGCCGTTCCGGAGCTCACGTTCCTCGAGGCTCCCGATCTCGTGAGCCAGGCGTCGCTGATCGCGTTCGTCGAGCGCCTGATCCAGGGTGGCGGCGAGACGGGCGAGGCGCCGGCCGGGCTCCACGGGAACGGCATCCAGGCCGTGGTCGTGCAGCCGCAAGGCGACACGCTCAGCCCGACCGGGGAGAACACGATCGCGGCCTCGGAGAACCTGCAGTTCATCGTGAGCGTCGAGAACTCCGGCGAGTTCCAGGAGACCGAGGTGCAGGTGCGTCTCGTCATCCAGTTCAGCGACGGACCGATCCGCAAGCGCCAGACGATCCCCCTCATCAACTCGAACCAGACGGTCGAGGTCGTCTTCGAGGACTTCGCGGACCTCACCTTCGGCGAGCTGACGACGCTCCAGGTGAACGTCCGGCCGGTGGAGGGCGAGGAGAACACCTCGAACAACACCGCCGAGTACCCGATCATCTTCACGCTGGAGTAGGAGCCCGGAGGTGTTCTCCGGAACGGCCGCCGGCTGGATCGCGATCGCTGCTGCGGCGGCCGCCGTTGTCGCGATCGCGTGCGCGGCCATGCTCTGGCGCACGCTCCGCCGTGTTCGGCGGGCGCAGGCGGTCGTCCTCGGCTCGGGCAGGGAGGACCTCGTGAACTTCGCCGTGGCGCTCCAGACGAGGATGGACGACCTCCACCGCGCCGTCGACGAGGTCGCCGCCGCGCTCGTGCGCGTGGACAAGCGCATCGACGGGGCGCTTACGCACACGGCGCTCGTGCGCTACGACGCATACGAGGACGTCGGCGGTCAGCAGTCGGCCTCGCTGGCGTTCCTCGATGCAGGTCGCTCGGGAGTCGTCCTCACGGCGATCCAGGGACGAGACTACGCGCGCATCTACGTGAAGGAGCTCGACCGCGGGCGGGCTATGGTCTCGCTCTCGCCCGAGGAGCAGGAGGCGGTCGAGCGGGCCATGGCGTTCTCGTGACGGCCCCGGCGCTTCCGGGCGACGCGCTCGCCGAGCTCGAGGGTGTGCTCGGGGAGCGCCTCTCCACCGCGCCCTCGGTGCTCGATCTCCACGGCCGCGACGAGTCCACCTTCGCGCCGAGGCGGCCAGACGCCGTCGCGCTGCCCCGCTCGACCGAGGAGGTCGCGGCGATCGTGCGCGTGTGTCGCGATCATGGCGTCCCGATGGTCCCGTTCGGGAGCGGCAGCTCCCTCGAGGGTCACGTGCTGCCGACGCGCGGCGGGGTGACGATCGATCTGTCGGGCCTCGACCGTGTGCTCGAGGTCAGCGAGGCGGACCTCGACTGCCGGGTCGAGGCGGGGGTGCGGCGGCAGCAGCTCAACGAGCAGCTCGGCGGTCGCGGGCTGTTCTTCGCCGTCGACCCGGGCGCCGACGCCACCCTGGGGGGTATGGCCGCGACCGGAGCGTCCGGGACGATGACGGTCCGGTACGGGACGATGCGCGAGAACGTGCTCGCCCTCACCGTCGTCCTGGCCGACGGCGCCGTGGTTCGCACGGGGTCGCGCGCCCGCAAGTCTTCGGCCGGCTACGACCTCACGCGCCTGCTGATCGGCTCGGAGGGAACGCTGGGCGTCATCACGGAGCTCGTCCTCCGGGTGCACGGGATCCCGGAGCGGGTCGCCGCTGCACGGGTCTCGTTTCCGAGCATCGAAGCGGCTGTGGGGACGGCGATCGCGACCGTCCAGGCAGGCATCCAGATCGCCCGCTGCGAGCTGCTCGACGCGCTCTCCGTCCACGCGGTCAACGCCTTTGCGGGGCTGGAGGAGCCCGAGACCCCCACGCTGTTCCTCGAGTTCCACGGGTCGGAGGCGAGCGTGCACGAGGAGCTCGAGCTCGTCAGGGAGCTCGCCGAGGGTCACGGCGGCGGCGCCTTCCGCTTTTCCCTTCGCGCGGAGGAGCGCTCGCGCCTGTGGCGCGCTCGACACGACGCCTACTTCGCCGTCCTCGCCCTGCGTCCGGGAGGCCGGGTCCTCACGACGGACGCCTGCGTGCCCGTCTCGACTCTCGCGGCGTGCGTCGAGGAGACGCTCGCGGATGCGGGGCGGCTGCCGTTCCCGGTCTCGGTGCTCGGACACGTCGCCGACGGAAACTTCCACTGCGGGCTCCTGGTCGACCCGGACGATCCCGACGAGCTCGCCGCCGCGAAGGCGTTCGCCGCGAGCCTCTCGGAGCGGGCCATCGCGCTCGGAGGCACCTGCACCGGGGAGCACGGCATCGGTCTCGGCAAGCGGGAGGCGCTTGCGTCGCAGTACGGGCAGGAGGGCATCGCGCTCATGCGGTCGCTCAAGACGGCGCTCGATCCGCACGGGATCCTGAATCCCGACAAGATCCTCCTGTAGGGGCTCGAGGGCCGCCTCGCCAGCGGCCACCGTAGAATTCACGGCGTGCACCAGGTTCTCGTGCTGAACTCGAGCTTCGAGCCCCTGAACGTCTGCTCGATGCGGCGCGCGCACGTCCTCGTGTACAAGGGCAAGGCCGAGATCGTCGAGGCTGCTGGGCGGCGTCTTCGCTCCGCCTCGAGCACCTGGCCATGGCCGCACGTGATCCGTCTTCTGAGCTACGTTCGCGTGCCGCGGGCCGTTCAGCGGAGGATCTCGCGGCGAGCGCTCTTCGCGCGCGACGGCTGGCGCTGCCAGTACTGCGGCTCGTCCGGGCGGCTCACGCTCGACCACGTCGTGCCCCGCAGCCGCGGCGGCGACTCGGTGTGGGAGAACGTCGTCGCCTCCTGCGCGCCCTGCAACCACCGGAAGGGCGACCGGCTGCCCGAGGAGGTGCACATGCGGCTCCGGGTGCGACCGCGCGATGCGGAACAGGGCGTCCACGGCGGTCGACTCGTCCCGCTGCGAGAGCGCGAAGACGGCGTGCTCCCGGACCTCGAGCTCGTCGTCATCCTCGATGATCGACGTGAGCCCCTCGGTCGCCCGC
>CAZCIJ010000223.1:0-5644 GCA_964498265.1 uncultured Gaiellales bacterium
GCCTGCGGCGTCAGCCTCTCCCACCGTACGCCCGTCTCGAGCTCGATCGTCCTTCGGCTCCCCGCCCGCTGCACGTGGCGCTCCCGCGCGGAGGCCTCGCGCCGGCTCGCCGCTGCTTGACCGGCTCGCCCTCCCTTCCCCGCCCCGTCGCCCGCCTCCTCGCCGGCGATCCCGCTGAACAGCTCGTCCAGGGAGATGCCGAGCTCGCTCACGATCGCGTAGAGCGTGCTCACGGACGGGCGCGACTTCCCGGTCTCGAACTGGGAGATGGCGCTCGGCGAGATGCCGAGGCGGCGGGCCAGCTCGCGGAGACCGAGCCGCCGCTGCTCGCGGTGCTCCCGGAGGCGCGGCCCGATATCGTCCTCGATCCCTGGCTTGCCGGCCGGTCTTCCCTGACCGCTCGACTGCCGGGCACCCGTCGCCACGCGCCGATTCTAGCCGGGCGCGAGAGCGTTCACCGGCGCTTGACGCATCACCGCCCGCCGCCGGACTCACGGAGCAGGCGCTCCCAGTCGTTGCGGAAGCGCGCCTGGTGGCGGGCCGGCGGCTGGGGGACCTGCGTCTCGATCCAGCGCGTCGGGCCCTCCGACGGGTTGCGGAACGTGTGCATGCTGCCGGCGCCGCTCCAGCAGTAGCCGCCCGGCGGCAGCCTGTGGGTCTCGCCGTCGAGGACGGCCTCGATCTCGCCGCTCAGGAAGAAGAAGGCCTCCTCGAAGGGGTGGTCGTGCTCCGTGATGAAGCCGCCCGGCGCGTACTCGACGACGAAGAGGTTGAACTGGCTCGCGCCGAAGTCACGGTCGATGAGCATCTGCAGGGCGGCGCCGCCGACGTTCGCCGCACCGAAGCCGGCAAGCCCGATCGTGTCGCTCGGCGACGGAAGCTTGCTCTCGTCGAAACGCCCTCGGCGGTACGGCAGCTCCGCGTCGGCACCGGCAGCTTCGCCCTTCAGGAACACGGGATCCTCGAGGCCGGAGCCGGCCTGCGGCGCGCTCAGCTCGAGCCACCGCGCCGTCGCCGACGACGAATTGGCGAACGCGTGGGGGACGCCGGTCTCGACGAAGACGACGTCGGCGGCGGCGAGATGCTCCTCGCGTCCCGCGATCATCAGCTGGAGCTCGCCCACGAGGACGTACAGGCCCTCCTCGCCCGCGTGCATGTGCGTCTCGACGCTCCCGCCGGGGTCGAGCTCGGCGATCGTGATGGCCTGGTGGACCGAGCCGGCCGCGCGATCGAGGATCGGAAAGCGCCTGTGCTGCCGGCTGTGACCGTCGTACGGGCCGATCGCGGCGCCCGTCTCGGCCAGGATTCCCAAGTGATGCATCTGCTCGCTCCTTGACGCGTCGTGTCGTTCACCGTGAGAACATCCGCCTGTTCGGCGTTACTGTATGCGCGCGTCACCCGGAACGAGGAGGGGCGGAATGCCACGGAAGATCGTCGACACCATCCTGCCGACCACGATGGTCGGGTCGTACCCGCGACCGCACTGGTACCGGCAGCAGCTGCTCGGGCGGGACGTGCGCGTCGCGTTCAAGGAGGTCGAGCACCACGAGGCCTACGAGGACGCGACCCAGGTCGTGATCCAGGACCAGGAGGAGGCCGGGCTCGACATCGTGACGGACGGGCAGATGTCCTACGACGACTACGTCGGGGTCATCGGCTCGTTCTGCTGGTACATGTACGAGCGCATCCACGGCTTCGAGCCGGCGAAGGAGCCGCACCCGTCCGAGATCGGAGCCGCCGTGCGGACGAAGGAGATCGAGCTCCTCTCCGACTGGGGCGGCGTCGTCAACAGCGGGCCCGTCGAGCGCGGCCCGATCCGGCTCACGGACCTGTACAAGATCGCGGCGAAGTACACGGACAAGCCGATCAAGGTCTCGGTCGGCGCCGGCCCGGTCAACCTCGCCTGGCACGTGTACTTCCAGCACTACAAGGACGCGCGCGAGCTCTCCTTCGCGCTGGCGCCCATCTTCAACGCGGAGATGAAGGAGCTGGTGGAGGCGGGCGCGACCTTCCTCCAGCTCGAGGACCTCGGCGCCTGGCTTCCGCTCTTCACGAACGACGAGAAGGACTACGAGTGGATCGCCGAGGTCATCGCGCAGTGCGTCGACGGGGTCGATGCGAAGATCGGATGGCACTTCTGCTTCGGGAACGCATGGGGCAACGCGCTCTCAGGCATCTTCCCGAAGGGCTACGAGACGGTCCTCCCGTACTTCTACGACGTGCCCGTCGACCAGTTCGTACTGGACTACGCGAACCGGGAGATGGCCGACATCGGCGCGCTCGAGTCCCTGCCGGAGGACAAGGAGGTGGCGGTCGGGGTGCTCGACATCCGCACGACCATGATCGAGACGCCGGAGCAGGTCGCCGAGCGGATCCGCAAGGTGCTCGACGTCGTTCCGCCCGAGCGCGTGTACCTGACGACCGACTGCGGCCTGAAGCCCCTCCCGCGCATGGTCGCCAAGATGAAGCTCAAGGCGCTCGCCGACGGCGCGCAGATCGTCCGCGACGAGCTCGGCTAGATGATTGATTCCGAATGGGCGTGCCCGCGGGGAGGGCATGCACCAAGCAGCGTGGTCGACTCGATCGGCGTCAAGGTTGGAGTACCTTGATGCCGATCGAGGCGGGCGCGATGCGCCGTGTGCAGACCCCCAGCCGGGGGTGCGAGCCGTTCGGAATCAATCATCTGGGGGCTAACCGTCCGGCGGTTCAGGCGTCCTAGTGAACAGCTACTTGACGCTTGGGAGCAACGGTGTTTACGTTCCGTCAACAGTCGGGACGGCAGCGATCGCGTCGAAAGGAGGCTGAACCATGACCATCGCCTCGCGCGGTGCCAGCATGGCCGTCGACTGGGAGCAACGCGTCGACTTCCCGCGGCTGCGGAGGGAGCGCCTCGAGCGCGCTCGCGCCGAGCTCGCCGCCTCGGACCTCGGCGCCCTGCTCCTCTTCGATCCAAACAACATCCGCTACGTCACGAGCACGCACATCGGCGAATGGGCGCGAGACAAGAACGCCCGCTTCGTGCTGCTCTGCCGCGACTCGGATCCCATCCTCTGGGACTTCGGCTCCGCCGCGCGCCATCACCAGCTGTACGCGCCCTGGCTGCCAGAGACGAGCTGGCGGGCCGGCGTGACGAGCATGCGCGGCGCGATGCCCCGGGAGACGGGCGTGCCCGACTCGATGGCGGCGAAGATCCTCCACGAGCTCGGGGAGCGCGGGCTCGAGCGCGAGCCGCTCGGGATCGACATGAGCGACATGGTGACTCTCGACGCGCTGCACGGCATCGGCATCCACACCACCGACGCGCAGCGCGTGATGCTCGCGGCGCGCAAGACGAAGACAGAGGACGAGAAGGCGCTCCTCGACCACGCCGCCGCGATCGTCGACGCGGTCTACGAGCGGATCTACGAGCTGCTCCGCCCCGGAGTCCGCGAGCACGAGGTCGTGGCCGAGGCGATGAAGCTGCTCTTCGAGCTCGGCTCCGACCAGGTCGAGGCGATCAACGCCGTGTCCGGGGATCGATGCAACCCGCACCCGCACGTCTACTCGGACCGGCTGATCCGCCCCGGAGACCAGGCCTTCTTCGACATCATCCACTCCTTCATGGGCTACCGCACGTGCTACTACCGCACGTTCTGCGTCGGCAGCGCCTCGGCCGCGCAGATCGACGCGTACAAGCAGTGCCGCGAGTGGCTCGACGACGCGATCGAGCTGGTGCGGCCCGGCATGACCACCGACCGGATCGCGGAGGTGTGGCCCACGGCGCAGGAGCTCGGGTTCCCGTCCGAGGAGTCGTGCTTCGGCCTGCAGTTCGGACACGGGCTCGGCGTCGGGCTCTACGAGCCCCCGATGATCTCCCGCCTGCACTCGTTCGAGGACCCCGTCGAGATCGAGGAGGGAATGGTCTTCGCCCTCGAGACGTACTGTCCCGCGCGCGACGGCCGCTCGGCCGCGCGGATCGAGGAGGAGGTGCTCGTGACCGCCGACGGCTGCGAGATCCTCACCCGATTCCCGGCCGACGAGCTGCTCGTGACCGGGCGCACCTACGTCCGCGGCGCCGACATCGCGGAGCTCGAGCGGCGATCGAAGTCGCAGGAGGCCCTGGTCGAGTGAGGAGGCGCCGTCCCGCCTGCCTCGCGGGCCTTCTCGCGAGTCTCACTGTGAGATCGGCCGTGGGGACTCGATGACCGGCGCGAGCTCCGAGGCTCGCCCAGAGGGATCGTCCGCGCTCGCGCGCGCCGGAGGGCAGCTGCGGCTGCGCGGGGCCCTCACGGGCTTGATGATCGGGTCTCGCTTCCTCCCGGTCTGGCTCGCGTTCGGCGCCCTTCTCATCGTGGCCGCGATCATCGCTCCCGCCGCGCTCCAGAGCACGTCCTGGGCCTTCGTGCTCCCCTACATGACCGTTCTCGCCGTCGCGGCGATCGGCCAGATGCTCGTGATCATGCAGGCCGGCATCGACCTCTCGATCCCGGGCGTGATGTTCCTCGGCGGGAACCTCGTCCTCGGCGTCTCGGCGCATTCCGACGAGAAGCTCGCCCTCGGCATCCTCGCCTGCATCGGGCTGGGCCTGCTCGTCGGGCTGGCGAACGGCCTCTTCGTCGGGGTCCTGCGGCTCAACCCGCTCATCGTCACGCTCGCCGTGGGGCAGATCGTCCTCGCCTTCGGGGCCCAGTACGCCCGGAGCGTGTCGTTCGAGTCGGCGGTCCCGCCCGCCCTCTCGTCGTGGGCCCTGACCAAGCCCCTGGGGATCAGCTGGGTCTTCTGGGTGGGCGTCATGCTGACGATCTTCGTCGCGTTTCTCTTTCGCTACACGGCCGCCGGCCGGCGCTTCCAGGCGGTCGGCGCCAACCCGCGCGCCGCCTGGATGTCGGGCATCCACGTGCGACTGCACGTCGTCTTCGCCTACATGGCGGCGGGCGGCCTGTACGGCGCCGCCGCGGTGCTGCTCGCCAGCGTGCGCGGGTCGATCGACTTCGCGTTCGGCTCCGCGTACCTGCTCGCGCCGATCGCGGCCGTCGTGATCGCGGGGGCGGCCCTCGCCGGCGGTCTCGCGAGCGTTACGTCGACGTTCGTTGCAGCGCTCGCGCTCACGCTGCTGACGCAGGTGCTTCTCGTGCTCGGCCTGTCCCAGGCCATGCAGTTCGTGGTCTTCGGGGCGGCAATCATCGCAGGAATGGTGATCTCGGGCGATCGCATCGCGGCCATGCTGGGCTGGCTGCTGCAGCGAGAACGAGTGCAGAGGCTGCTCGCGCCCATCGACCATGACGAGAGGGGGGATACGGAGGAGGGGAAGGTTGTGCCGCAGGAACGCATGGCCGAAGGCGGCCAGCGGTAAAAGCTCGCTCGCATCCGGCCGCTTGGCGAGCCGGTGCGATCGATCGGCAAGGCGAGGGGAAGGGAGTGAAAGGTGTACCGACGAAAGGAGCCCCGTATGAGACGGCTGTGGCTGGTCCTAGCCATGCTCGTGTCCGCGCTCGCGCTCGTCGCGGCCGGATGCGGAGGCGACGACGAGGAGGCGGCGGCGCCGGCGACGACTGAGGAGGCGCCGGCGACGACCGAAGCCCCGGCCGAGACCGAGGCGCCCGCGGAGACGGCGGCGCCGGCCGAGACGACCGAGGGTCCCGACGAGTACGGCGAGACCTACGAC
>CAZCIJ010000224.1:0-5600 GCA_964498265.1 uncultured Gaiellales bacterium
TGCTCGTCCTCGTAGACGATGTGAACGTCGAGCTCCTCGGCCTCGAGCGCCCCGGGGTGTCGCTCGGGCAGCTCGAGGGCGAGCCGTTCGTGGCCCTCGAGCCGGTGGCTCTTCGGCCGCCGGCGCCCGTCGACGAGCGCATGGCCGTCACGGACGAGCCTCTCCGCCTCCGCTCGCGAGCCGACTCCCTCCATCCCGGCGAGGAAGCGGTCGAGCCGTTCGCCGGCCGCTTCGGGCGGAACGGCGACCTCGACCCTCACACGCGCGTCACGTGGTCGGCCGCGCGACGCGGCGCTGGCGCGGCCATCTCTCGCCGACGAGGTAGACGGCGATGAGGATCACGACGCCGACCGTGATGAACACGTCGCCGAGGTTGAAGGCCGGCCAGTAGTCGGGATCGAGGAAGTCGGTGACGTAGCCCTGGCGGAGCCGGTCCACGAGGTTGGAGAGGGCGCCGCCGAGGAGGAAGCCGAAGGCGATGGGCAGGGCGGGATGTCGCGCCCCGGAGCGCGCGAAGTAGACGATCATCCACACGACGGCGATCGCCGTGAGGATCGTGACCGGCGACGCGGCGCCGGGAAAGAGCCCGAACGCGATGCCCGTGTTCCGGACATGGTGCACGGCGAAGAACGACGTCACGTCGGCGGCCTCTCCGAGCACGAGCTCCGAGCGAACGATCGCCTTCGTGACCTGGTCGGCCGCGACGGCGGCGAGCGCGACGACGACCATCGCCAGCCACTGGCGGGTCCCCGGCGCGAACGAGCGCATCGCCACCGAGACCGGCACGCGGCCGTCCGTCGCGGAGCCGACGCGGATGTCGACGCCGTCGACGCCGCGCTGCTGCGACTCGCTCAGCTCCGTTCCTCGAGGCGTTTGCATGCGATGCAGAGCGTCGCGTAGGGCATGGCCTCGAGCCGCTCCTCGCCGATGGGATTGCCGCAGCGCGCGCAGGCGCCGAACGTTCCCTGGTCGATACGCTTCAAAGCTGCGTCGATCTCCGCCAGGACGTGCGCCGACTGGCCCTCGAGCGAGTACTCCACCTCGCGGTCGAGGGTGACGGTCCCGGTGTCCGCGATTCCGGTCTCGGGGGTCTCCTCGCCCATCGAGCCGGGGTTCTCGTGCTGCAGGTGCTCGATGGTGTCCCTCACGCGCTTGCGCTCGGCGACGAGAAGCTCGCGAAAACGCTCGAGGTTCACGGCCCTCTCCCCCTTTCCGTGCCGCCGACGAGGAGCCGTTCGGCCTCGGCGGCGGTCAATCCACTGACCTCGACCACCTTATCCCGAGCTGTGGCCCCTGCGACGAGCTTGACGCGGTCCTGCGGGACGCCGAGCGTGCTCGCGACCAGCTCGAGGACGGCATCGTTCGCCCGCCCGCGCTCCGCGGCGGCGGCGACGCGCACCTTCCAGCGCTCGCCGTAGCGCCCGACGATCTCGTTCCGGCGAGCTCCCGGGGAGACGCGGAGGCCGACGCGAGTCACGGGCCTCATCGGAGCTGCTCGATCCCGTAGACGACGAGCCGCCAGACCGCCGAGAGCACGAGAATCCCGACGATCGGGGAGAGGTCGAGGCCGAGACCGCCCAGCCGGAGCATGGGCAGGAAGCGCCGGAAGATGGAGAGGTACGGGTTCACGACGTCGTAGAGGAAGCGCTGGATCGCGCTCAGCCAGCGGTGGTACGGGAGCCGGAGCCACGAGAGGATGATGTACGCGAAGATGACGAACAGGTAGACGTAGTAGAGATTCGTGACGAACCGGACCGCCGTCGTCACGGCGTCGCCGAGAAGCATCTAATCAATCATCTAGGCCTGGTTGAAGAAGCCCCGCTCGAGCATGCGTGCCCGCTCCTCGGCGGACACCTCGACGTTGCGGGGGGTGAGCAGGAACACCTTGTCCGCCACCCGCTGCATGCCGCCGTTGAGGGCGTAGGTGAGTCCGCTCGAGAAGTCGATGAGACGCTTCGCGAGGTCGGCGTCCGCGCTCTGGAGGTTGAGGATGACCGGGACCGACTCCTTGAACTTGTCCGCGATGGACTGCGCGTCGTTGAAGCTCCGCGGCATCACGAGATGGACACGCTGCGAGGACGCGGTGATCGCCTCAGGCACCGGCTCGAGCGCGGCGGCCCTCGAGCGCCGGCCGCTGAGCCGCGACGCCCTCGCCGGCGGCGGCGCCTCCGGCTCCGACCAGTCGTCGAACTGCTCGCGAGGCGCCTCCTGCGAGCGGTGCAGCCGGCGCACGTTCGGACGGTCGGCGTACGTGCGCTCGAGCTCGTTCTCGGCCGAGAAGTCCTCGTCCAGGTACTCGTCTTCCTCGGCGATCCCGAAGTAGACGAGGGCGCGGTTCCATACGTTGCCAAGCCCCACGTCGTTCGCAATGGTACTACGGGCGGTTGACAGGCTCGGAGGCCCCGATGAGCTCGCGCGCGGCCTCGAGCTCGGCGGCGCGACCGTCGAGCTCGCCGTTGACCTTCCGCCGCAACAGCTCGCCCAGCACGTCCCCCACGCGCGGCGACTCGGCGAGCCCGAGCGCGGCCAGGTCGCCGCCGGTGATCTCGAGCGCGACGTCGCGCAGCACCTCGAAGTAGCGCCGCAGCCAGGCTGCTGCCTGTCCCTCCGGCGCCAGCGCGAGCGCGAGGAGCGCCCCGTCCGGATCGTGCGGCTCGATCAGGCGGCGCGCTTCCGCCGGCTCGCTCACCCGCTCGAGCTGCGGGAGGAGCTTCGGCGCGAGCGCTACGGCGTCCGCGATCCGCTCCGCGTCACGCCGCCGCAACCGCAGGCTCAGGAACCAGTCGAAGAGCTCCTCGGGCGGGAGGCGACGGACGAGAGCGGCGAGGCGCAGGCGCCAGGGCGGCACCGCCAGGGCGAAGCGCGAGCGCGCCTCGTCGATGCGGTCGATGAGCGCGACCGTCTCCTCGTCCGCGGCGAGATGTGGATGGACCGAGCGGGAGAGCCCGATCTCCGCCAGGCGGAGAATCGCGTCCCCGACCGCTGCCTCGGAGAGCAGGAGCTCGAGCTCGTCGCGCAGCCGCGCCGACGAGAGCTCGCCGACGAGCCCCATCTCGATGCAGGCGTGGGCCAGCGCAAGCGTGTGCGCCTCCATCCGGAACCCGTACCGGTTCTCGTAGCGGATGGCGCGGAAGATCCTCGTGGGATCGTCGATGAAGGACAGGTTGTGAAGCACGCGGACGACGCCGCGCTCGAGGTCCCCGAGCCCGCCGAAGAAGTCGACGAGGCGGCCGAAGTCGTCCCCCTTCAGGGAAGCCGCCATCGCGTTGACGGTGAAGTCCCGCCGGTACAGGTCCTGCCGGAGCGACGCTTGCTCGACTGCGGGCAAGGCCCCCGGCTCGTCGTAGAACTCCGTCCGCGTCGTGGCGACGTCGACGCGCCCGCCGCTCCAGACGACGACCGCGGTGCCGAAGCGCTCGTGCGGGACGGCGCGCCCCGCGAGTGCGCGCGCGAGCGCGCGGCCGAGCGCGATCCCGTCCCCCTCAACGGCGATGTCGACGTCGAATCCGGGCTCGCCGAGCAGGATGTCCCGCACGGTGCCGCCGACGAGATAGACGCCGTCGAAGGGCTCGCTCACCGCCTGGATCGCCTCGAAGAGGTCCTGCAGGCCCTCGAGGGCGACGAGCCGGTCGCGAAGCTGAACGGCGGCCTCGGCCGGCTCGGCGAGCGCTCCCGGCTCGCCGAGCGCCCGCAGGACGTCCCCGCGCGTGACGACACCGACGATCTCGCCCGCGGCCACGACCGGGACACGTCCCGTGGTGGAGGCGGTGAGGAGCCGCTGGAGCTCGGCCAGAGGAGTGTCCGGCGGGCAGGTGGCAGCGCGCGAGGTCATCACGGCCTTCACGGGCGCATGGGGCAGACCGTGGGCGATGGCCTTGTCGAGATCCTCTCTCGTGACGACGCCGACGAGCGAGGTCGGATCCCCCACCTGGATGCCGCTCTGGCGATGACGCTGGCACAGCGCGAGCGCGTGCGCCACGGTGTCGTCCGGCTCGACGAAGCGCGGCGGCCAGGACATGATCTGCTGCGCTGTGACCGCCGGACCCACGGCCTGCTCGAGCGCGGCGAGCGCCAGCTGCCGCGCCTGCTCGAGCGCGCCGTGGAAGGTGGCCGACGCGGCCTGAGGGTGCCCACCTCCGCCCAGGGCGCGAGCGACGACTGCGGCATCGAACGCCGGCGTGCGGCTGCGCGTCACGCAGACCACGCGCCGCTCCATCTCGGCAAGGCAGACCAGAGCGCGCGCATCGGTGAGATCGATGAGCTTGTGCGCCAGGTTTGAGACGCCGTCCACGTACTCCGGCCACGACACGCCGGCCACGAGCACGTCGAGCCCGGAGACGCGCCGGGTCTCCGACGCGGCGAGGAGGGCGTCGAGGAGCGCGCGCTCCACCTCGCTGAGGGGCGCGTGGAGGTACTCGCCGACCGCTTCCTGGCGCGCGCCGTGGCGCAGGCACCACGCGAGCGCCTCGACGTCCCGCTCGGTCGTCGTCGCATACGTGAGCGAGCCGGTGTCCTCGTGGATGCCGAGCGCGAAGACGGTCGCCTCGAGCGGGGTCACGGCGATCTCGCGCTCGGCGAGGATGCTCACCAGCGTGGTCGTCAGGGCGCCGTCCTGGGAGCTGACCACGCTCTCCGGCGACTCCGCCTCGGGATGATGGTCGAAGCTGACGAGCTCGACGCCGGGCCGGCGGGCCACCTCCGCGAGCTCGCCCAGCCTGGCAGGATCGGTCGCATCGACCAGGATCAGCCTCGTGATCGCGTCGCGCTCGAGCCGCGACGCGTCGACGAGGTCGAGCTCGTCGGCGTGGAGCCGGTAGAAGTCCCGGACGTTGCGGTTGAGGGAGCCCGCCAGCGCGACGGTCGCCCCCGGATAGAGACGGCGGCAGGCGAGCATCGACGCGAAGGCGTCGAAGTCCGTGTTCGTGTGACCGGCGATGACGTCCACCCCGTAAATGTAGGGGCGAAGCTGGCCGCCGTCGCCGTCCGCGCGGGCCCGGGACGAGCCGCCACCGACGCGCGTCGTCTCGTCTGCCGCTGCCGCGGTCTCGGTACGGTCAATGGGTGGGCAGCGAGTACGTCTACTCCATGGTTCGGGCCGGGAAGTCCTACGGGCCCGAGCGGCAGGTGCTGGCGGACATCTCGCTCTCGTTCCTCCCCGGCGCCAAGATCGGCGTGATCGGGCCGAACGGCGCGGGCAAGTCGACGCTGCTCCGGATCATGGCCGGCCTGGACGAGACCTCCTCGGGCAGCGCCGAGCTCGCTCCCGGCGCGACGGTGGGACTGCTCCCGCAGGAGCCGGAGCTCGACCGCTCGAAGGACGTCCGCGGGAACGTGGAGGACGGCGTCCGGCGGCTGCGGGACCTCCTCGACCGCTTCGACGAGCTCTCTGCCGCGCTCGCCGAGCCGCTCTCGGAGGCGGAGCTGTCGAGCCTGCTCGAGGAGCAGGGCCGCGTGCAGGACCTCATCGACCGCCACGACGCCTGGACGCTCGACCAGACGCTCGACACGGCCATGGACGCGTTGCGCTGCCCGCCCGGCGACCAGGACGTCGCCACGCTCTCGGGAGGCGAGCTGCGCAGGGTGGCGCTCTGCCGGCTGCT
>CAZCIJ010000225.1:0-5517 GCA_964498265.1 uncultured Gaiellales bacterium
CGACCCCGGCAAGCGCGTGGTGGACGGCGCGGCGCTTCCACAGCGGAGCCTGCGCGTAGCAGATCGAGGCCAGCAACGGATGCACAAACCGAAGCTGTGAGTCATCGAGCTGGAGCACGCCCTCCCGAACGGCCGCATCCACCCCTGCAACGACAGCCTCCCGGTCTCCGTGCGATGCGGCGACCAGGTCGACCGTGGGGCGGGCAAGCGCTGCCACCTGCACAAGCACGTCCAGCGTCTCCCCCGGCAGCGCCGCCAACCGGCCGCCCAGCAGCTCGCGCAAACTCTCAGGCACAGGCAACGCCTCGCCCGCCGCAGGCCGTGATCCCGTTCGCACCAGCTCCCGGCCCAGCTCAAGCGCAAAGAACGGGTTCCCCGCCGTCGCCTCACCCACCCGCCCAAGCTCAGACGGCGCCAGCTCAAGCCCCAACCGCTCCCGCAGCAGTCGCTGCAACTCCGGCGCAGTGAGCGGCCCCAACGACAGCTGCGTCAGCCGCTCCTCAGAAACGACACGCCCAAGGTCGAAAGGCACCGCCGTCTCCGGCGCCCGCCGCAGCGTCGCCAACAAACCCACCCGCTCCCCACGCAACCGCCGCAACGCAAGCTGCAGCACCCCCGCAGACGACGAGTCAAGCCACTGCACATCATCCAGCGCAACCACAACCGGTGCGCGTTCGGCCAACGCCCGCAAGACGTCCAGCACGCCAAGCCCGATCGCATGCGCATCCGGCGCCTCATCCCCAGGCTCGCTGATCAGAAGCGCAACCTCAAGCGCACGCCGACGTGGCGCAAGCAGTGACGGCGCCGCCTCCTCAAACACTCCCAGCAGCAGCTCCGAGAGCGCGGAAAACGCAAGCGACGCCTCCGTCTCCACCCCTCGGCAGGACAGAACCCGCCCGAAACGCCGCTCAGCCTCCCCAACGCCGGCGTCCCACAGCACCGTCTTCCCGATCCCCGGCTCCCCCGAAAGCACAAGCGCCGCCGGGCCCCGCTCCACCTCAGCCAGAAGGGTCTGGAGCGCGCCCAGCTCCTGCTCTCGCCCGATCACCTCCACGGCCATGCTCGACCCGCCATTGTCGCCGAGAACACCCCCGGTTGCGAAAACCCGCACAAGCCGCGGCGAAGCGCGCGGCGAGCTCAGAGCAGGCCGCTGCGCGCGCATGCGGCCGCTACGTCCCGCTGATCTGCGAGCTGGGTGCCTCGTGTCCGGGTTCCGGCAATCCGAGGACCCCGTCTCTTCTATCCCCGCAACCCGGTGGGGGGGTTAGGTGGGCAGGCGGGCTCGAGTGGCTCAAAGGTGTCCCAGTCGCCGCTGGAAGTCGGGCAGTTGCTCGGCTCGGTGTGCGTGTTGACGCCAACTCGCTCGCCTCGCTTTGAACTGGAGCCTGGACCGCCTCCAGCCGGACGGAGCTCCGGTGGATGCGAGGCTAATTTGGTTCTCCAGCTTCGTCGAGCGCGAGCTTGGCGATTGCATCGATGTCGTACTTGGTGGCGTTGCCCATCACGGCGATGCCAATCGCGCGGCTCGCGTAGATACGGATCACGTTGAAGAATCCAGCCCCTGCTCCGAGATGCTCGACGAACGCTGGATCGTCCTCACGGTGATTGGCCGGCCGGAACCAGCCGAGGGCCAGGTCTAAGCGTCGTCCCGGCACGATGATCTCTCGCATCCTGCGCGTTGTCTCCGGCTTGAGGATTTGCTCGCCTTCGAGCGCGCCGTCGGTGACATGCATCCGTAGGAAACGGGCGGCATCCTCAAGCGAACCGACAAGCCCGCCGTAGGCCTGGCCATCAAGAAGAAAACGCTCGAGGGCGAGCCATCGTCCCGATGGCTCGCCCAGGACCCACCTGGGCAACAACAACCGCGTGGGGCTCCACCGAGGGTGATAACCAACGGCGGCTCGGGATGCCATTTCATCGGTATACGAAAAACGTGTGGCGCGCATGCCCAGCGGGTCGAGTACCTCACGCTGGACAATCTCCGCAAAAGGAGTGCCCGTGATCGTCGTCACTGCCACGCCGAGACTGAGCGTGCTCAGATTCGAGTAGCGCGACCTCGCACCCGGCTCGAAGCGGAGCTTGGGGTGCTTGGCGAGAAGCCGGTCGAGAAACGCCTCCTGATCGACGGCCGGTGCATCGGCCGGGTGGATCCAACGAAGCGGAATCGGGTTTGCCAATCCAGCGCTATGCGTCAACAGGTGGCGAGCGGTGATCCTCTCGGCGCGTGCTGTTGGTTGCAGTCGTCTGAACTGCGGCACGTAGCGCATCAGCGGCTCATCCAGATCCAGAACGCCGCGGTCGACCAGTCGCATCGCCGCCGTCGCGGTCACGATCTTCGTCATCGAAAACCACGGACACACCATTCGCGGCGACGCGTCGATGCCGTGCGCCAGGTCAGCTCCTCCGATACCGACGGCGGTCTGTACGCCGTCAGGCCGTACGATGGCGACGGCAATCCCAGGGGGATGCCCGTCCACCACGGACCCGACTCGATCCGTGAACAACTCCTCCGTCATTCGCCGTCGCCGGGACATTCTCATCGCCCTCGCGCCATATCAGTCGACAGGACCAGACATACACGTCGAATCCCGGTGACCGGTCCTTAAGCCCGACCTGAGCCAGGCAGCGGGCGCTCCACCCTGCGGCGGCGGACACCAGGAGATTCTAAGCATCGTGATCGCCTCGGCGTCCGTCGCGGGGTTGTTCGTTGCGAGCGACGGCCTGTTGGTGGGCGAGGTCGCCGTCGGGGCCTTTCGGTCGGCGCAAAAAGCCATTCCAGCTCCGGCGTCTCGAACGAGACGGAGCCGTCGTCTTCGAGCCGGACGTACCCGGCCATCCTGAGCGTCATCAGAATGTGAACGGTACGGAGAGACTCGAAAAGCGAATCACTGGCGCGGGTCGCGAGCAGCCGCCTTTCGAGCGCCTCGCACCGCTTCCCTTCCGAGGCCCTATCCGTCGCGAGTGGCCGATGTGGTCCGACACCCGGCACAAATCCGCCTGTCGACGACCCCGGACGGCCGTTGCGCTTTCCGTGCAAAGCGGGCATCTCGGGCGCCCACTCTGAGGCGCCCGCCTCGGACGAGCACCGGTCGTCTCGACGTGCGGGTCATGGGTTCGGACCGACGCTCGCTTCCGAGGCCGAGCGCTAGCCGGGCGCGTTGGCCGTGTAGGGCAGCGGCGGTATCTGCTGTCCGATCCGAGGAGGATCCATGACCGTGTTGTCTGTGCTCGATGCGGCGGGCCGGCGTCGCTCGCCGGCGACCCTGCCCGGCTACCACGCAGGGCGACCGCCGCGCGCCAAGGGGATGCGCTACCCAGCCGACCCGCCGACGGTGGAGGAGATCGTGGCGGTGATGCGCCAAACCGCCGACGACCGTCACGGCTGGCGCGTGCGGGCGATGATCGCTGTGTTGTGGCGTGCCGGGCTGCGCATCCAGGAAGCGCTTGCCCTCGCCGAGCACGATCTCGACCATCGGCGCGGCTCGCTGCTGGTGCGCAGCGGCAAGGGCGGCCGCCGCCGCGAGGTCGGAATGGACGAGTGGGGCTGGGAGCAGCTGCGGCCGTTGCTGAACGTTCGGGCCGAGCTGCCGGCCGCTGTTCTGCATCGTCGACGGCCCGACCGGCGGGGCGACCGTGGTCCGGTGCCGCCGTGCGCACCGAGTTCCGCCGGCTGGCCGCCCGTGCCGGGATCAGGCGCCGCTTTGCGCCCGCACCAGCTGCGCCACGCGCACGCGCTCGAGCTCGCGCGTGAGGGCGTCGCGCTCAACATCATCCAACGTCAGCTTGGCCACGCCAACCTCGGCACCACGTCGATCCACCTGCAGGGCATCGACCCCGAGGAGAGCATCACGGCCGTGCGCACGCGTCGCGCATCGATGATGTCCGCCAGCGCCGGGCTGCGGCTCTGACCGAGAACCAGGCCACTACGAGCGGGAGCGCCACAGCGCTCCCGCTCCGCCCTGGCGAGGCGAGCGCGTCGGCGACCCAACCCAGACGATCGCCCGTCGTCCATGGCGATAGCCACGGGCGCCCGCCTGCGACACCTCCATTCGCCTGGAAGGAGAAGGCGGGGGAACGCTGCGCTCAGCACCGGACCCCGTAGTGCATGGCCATGCCGAGCTATTTGACGACGCGGTACTTCAGGTGCGCGACGCCGGGCGCTTCGACCACCCGGATCTGCTCCAGCTCTAGGTCGGGGCCGATGCCCTCGAACAGGCGCGCGCCCCCACCGAGCAGGAGCGGCACGACGTGCAGCTCCAGCTCGTCGACGTGGCCGGCCGCCAGGTACTGGTTGATGACGTCGGCGCCGCCCCCGATCAGGATGTCCTTCTCGCCGGCGGCCGCCCGAGCCTGCTCGAGCGCCGTCTCGATCCCAACGGTGACGAAGGTGAACGTCGTGTCCGAGAGCGTGAGCGGCTCACGCTGGTGGTGGGTCAAGACGAAGAGCGGCATGTGGAAGGGGGGGTCTTCTCCCCACCACCCGCGCCAGGGGTCCTCGCCCCACGGGCCCGGCCCGCCACCGAACTTGCCGCGGCCCATGATCTCGGCGCCGATGTTCGCCTGGGCCTCCTCGACCACCGCGTTGCTCGCGTTGACCTCCCCGCCCTCCAGCCCGTGCGGCGCGCGCCAGGCGCGCAGCGCGACAACCCAGTCGTGCAGGCGCTCGCCCGCTTCGCCGAGCGGGTTCTCCTCGCTCTGGTTCGGCCCCGCGACATAGCCGTCCGCCGAGACCGAGATATGGACCCTGACGCTGCTCATCTGCACCTATGACCTCCGTGTGGCGTGAATCTCATCGGAAGCAGCCGTCGCCGAGCGCGTTCCCGGGTCCTGCGTTTGGCCCGGCGACGAACCCGTCGAGGAACATGGACATGTAGAGAGAACGGTTGCGGGCACGGCGTCTCCTCTCCGGGTTGTGACTTCTATACACACGTCGAGCGAGGCTGGCCGAATTCGACACGCGCTCGCAAGAAGTTCCTCCGCGGGTCGACGACAGCTTCCCGGCGCTCTCCCGTTGACGAGGGAAGCGGGTGTCTCGCGCGCGATCGGATCAGGCCTGCGTTGGACGACACGCAGTCGTCTGTGTCGGCGCCGAACTCGCGCCCGCGTTCCGTTAGGAGCGAGTGTGTCCGCCGACCAAGTACGTGCGCGAACTTCTGAGATAGAGACCAAATCCGCCCGTCCGACTTCGGTCGACTCCTATAACCCCCCACCGGGTTGCGGGGTTATAGGGATCGTCGCAACCCGGACGCGGCCGCCGAGTGGACGCGATCGAGCACATCCTCGCCGCCATCAATGCGAGCGTGGGTTGCCGCCGTCGAGATTTCCCCCTCGCGCCGCGCAACCTCAGCGCTCACACTTCGGCCGCTGCCGTGAAGGTTGTCGACCGGACACCTACCGTCGCTGAGCGGGATCGGCAACGCGCGCCGGAAACGCGCGGGTGGGCGCCGCGGTGCGCACCTGTCGCGCCGCGCCACGACCGAGCTCGCCCGCGAGCCTGTTCTGGTCGAGCTCGCGACG
>CAZCIJ010000226.1:0-5503 GCA_964498265.1 uncultured Gaiellales bacterium
CGGGGAGGAGGCCGACGCGGAGCGCGCCGTCGGGAGAGTGCGGGCGCCGGCCGAGCAGCTGGGCGCGACGGCGTTCGAGACGATGACGGCGGCGGCGCTCGTCGAGTTCAGAGAGGCGGGCGTGACCACGGCCGTGGTCGAAGCCGGGCTCGGGGGGCGGTTCGACGCCACGAACGTCCTGCAGACGGCGACGGTCGTGCTCACGAACGTCGCGCTCGAGCACACCCGGTACCTCGGACCGACGCGCGAGAAGATCGCCGCCGAGAAGCTCGCCGTCGTCAAGCCGGGCTGCGGGGTCGTGCTCGGGGAGCCCGAGTGGGACGAGCTGGCCTGGAAGCTCGGAGCCGCGAACGTGGTCATCGAGACGGGCGGCAACCTCGCGCTCGCCCGCGCCGCTGCGGAGTCGTTCCTCGGTTGCGCCGTCGACGCGGCCCCTGCGGCCGCTGTCTCGCTGCCGGGACGGCTCGAGCTGCGCGGCGACGAGATCTGGGACGGCGCGCACACTCCGGAGGCGGTCCGCTACATCGCGCCGTTCCTGCCGCCGCTCGGCGCCATCGTGGCCTCGATCCTCGAGGACAAGGACGTCGAGGGCGTCCTGACCGAGCTGGCGCGCCTCTCGGACACGGTCGTGGTGACCGCCTCGTCGAGCCCGCGCTCCCTGTCCGCCTCCGCGCTCGCCGGGTACGCCGACCGTCACTTCCGCCACGTCGAGGCTCTCGCGGACCCGCTGGAGGCGCTCGCCCGGGCCCGCGCCCTGGGCCGTCCCGTGCTCGTCACCGGGTCGCTCTACCTCCTGGGCGACCTCGCGGGGCTGACCGAGGCCGTACCATGGGTCGCACCGCCCAGAAGCTGAGCGTCCTCGCGTTCGTCGTGGCCCTCGTCGCCGGGCTGATGGCGATCGCGTTCGCCGTCGGCTACTTCGTCGGGAAGATTCTGCTCTGACAACGCGAATACCTCCAAGATGCTGATCGGCCAGGAGACGACGACCGGCGAGACCGACGACCTCTTCGAGGGCGTTCGCGACTTCTTCGACTCGGACGTCTGGCTGGTCGTTCGCAACGTCGCCATCTTCTTCGGGGTCGCCTTCTGGCTCGCGTCGGCGTACTGGGTGTACAAGGACGCCCGCAGGCGCATCGAGGATCCGTGGCTCATCGCCGTGGCCGTCGCGCTCGGCATCTTCCCCCCGTTCTTCGGGCCGCTCATCTACCTGTTCTTCCGGCCGCCCGAGTATCTCGAGGACGTCCGAGAGCGCGAGCTCGAGATCCGCGCCATGGAGGAGTCGATCACGCACGAGGAGCGATGCCCGGTCTGCCGGACTCCGGTGGACGCGAGCTACCTCGTCTGCCCCGTCTGCACCACGAAGCTGCGGCAAGCGTGCCGGCACTGCCGGCAGCCGCTCGACCCGGTCTGGCAGATCTGTCCCTACTGCGAGACGCCGATCGAGCAGCCCCCGCGTCCGGCGCCGGAGGACACGTACTGGACCGAGGTGCGGCGGCCGCCTCGACAGGTCGAGTGATCGAGCGAACGCTCGTCCTGATCAAGCCCGACGCGGTCGGCCGCGGGCTCGCCGGACGGATCCTCGACCGCTTCGAGCAGCGCGGCCTCGCGATCCGAGCGGCGAAGCTCCTCCGCGTCGACCGGGATCTCGCCGAGCGCCACTACGCCGAGCACCGGAAGAAGCCCTTCTTCGGCGAGCTCGTGGACTTCATCACCTCGGCGCCCACGCTCGCGCTCGTCCTGGAAGGCGAGGCGGCGATCTCCGTCGTCCGGACGACCATGGGTGCGACCAACCCCGCCGAAGCCGCCCCCGGCACGGTCCGCGGCGACTACGCGCTCGCGATGCCCGACAACCTCGTGCACGGCTCGGACTCACCCGAGTCGGCCGAGCGCGAGATCGGGCTGTGGTTCGCTGACGGCGAGCTCGCATAGAGCATGCCCTGCGCCCTCAGCGAGGACGCGCTGCGCAACTGGGACGTGCGGACGAGCGCGAACGCCGAGTACCCGGAGCTCCGGGTCGCGTGCAAGGCCCTGGCCTAGGCAGGCGTGCCCCGACCGATCCTCCTCGCGTCGACCTCTCCCCAGCGGCGGGCGATCCTCGACCAGCTCGGCATCCCGTTCGAAGCCGTCGCGCCCGCCTACGAGGAACGCGACCCTCCCGGGCTGACGCCCGAGCGGGCGGTGCGCGCGCACGCGCGGGGGAAGGCGCGCTCGGTCGCGGCGCTCGCGGACGGACGAGCGGTGCTCGGCGTAGACACGGAGGTCGTTCTCGACGGCCGCGTCTTCGGGAAGCCGGCGACGGCGACGGAGGCCTCGGCGATGCTGCATACGCTCGGCGGACGGGAGCACGAGGTCGTCTCCGGCCTCTGCCTGCTCGGCAAGGGCTTCGAGGACGTCGGGCACGGCGTCACGCGCGTGGTGCTGCGCCCGCTGGGGGAGGAGGACGTCGCCGCCTACGTCTCGGCGGCGGAGTGGCGGGGACGCGCCGGCGGCTACGCGATCCAGGGACGCGGCGCGTCGCTCGTCGAGCGCATCGAGGGGGACTACCTGAACGTCGTGGGATTGCCGGCGGCGCTGCTCGTGCGCCTGCTCGCGCACAGGTTTCCCGGGGAGTTCGGGTTCTGGTGAGCGCGCAAGAGTCCGGCCCCGGCCCAGCTAGACTCATGAGGCGGGTTGAGGTGAATCTGATCGGCAGCTTCTTCGGCGGGATCTCCGGCCGCGACATGGCCGTCGATCTCGGCACGGCCAACACACTCGTCTACGTGCGCGGCCGCGGGATCGTGCTGTCGGAGCCGTCCGTCGTCGCAATCGACCAGCGCACCGGCGAGGTGCACGCCGTCGGCGTGGAGGCGAAGCGGATGCTCGGGCGCACGCCGGGGACGATCACGGCCATCCGCCCGCTGAAGGACGGCGTCATCGCCGACTTCGACGTGACCGAGCAGATGCTGCGCCACTTCATCCACAAGGCGAACGGCAACCGCTTCGCGCACCCGCGCGTGATCGTGTGCGTCCCGAGCGGGGTGACGGGCGTCGAGAAGCGGGCCGTCGAGGAGGCGACGTTGTCGGCCGGCGCCCGCCAGGCCTACCTGATCGAGGAGCCGATGGCGGCGGCAATCGGCGCCGGCCTGCCCGTCTCCGACCCGACCGGAAACATGATCGTCGACATCGGCGGCGGAACCACGGAGGTGGCGGTGATCTCGCTCGGCGGCATCGTGGTCTCCCAGTCGATCCGCGTCGGCGGCGACGAGATGGATGGGGCGATCATCAACCACCTCCGCAAGGAGTACAAGCTGCTCATCGGCCAGCAGACCGCGGAGGAGGTGAAGCTCGAGACTGGCTCGGCGTGGCCGCTCGAGGAGGAGGTCGAGGCGGAGGTCCGTGGCCGGGACATGCTCACCGGTCTCCCCAAGACGATCGTCATCGGCTCCGAGGACATCCGGCGGGCGCTCGACGAGCCCGTGATGCAGATCCTCGACGCCATCCGGGGAACGCTCGACAAGACGCCGCCCGAGCTCGCGGCCGACATCATGGATCGAGGGATCGTGCTCGCCGGCGGAGGGGCGCTCCTCCAGGGGCTCGATCAGCGGCTGCGCGGCGACACGCACATGCCGGTGCACGTCGCCGAGTCGCCGCTCACCTGCGTCGCGGTCGGCTCCGGGCGCAGCCTGGAGGAGTTCGAGGCGATCCACCGCTCCGCCAAGGCCCGCAACAAGAACGGCCGAAGGCGGTAGCAAGGCGAACCGGTAACCTCGCCGCGCAGCGGCCGCGCCCGCAGGGCGCCAGGCCGCGAAGCAATCAGGGCCGCCGTCAGGCGGCCCGTGTCTCAGCTGCTGCCCCGCTACGTGGATACGGCCGGCTTCGCCGGCCTGAGCCTTCGCGGCCGGCTTCGCCGTCCGCTGCGCGGTGAACCTCCGGTTCACCGCGAGAGCGGACTTCCGGTTCACCTTGCTGTTCGGCTCGGCAGGCCGGAGCCTTGCCTACACTGTGTCCTTCGTGCCCCGGCAACGCACAGCACGGATCTCGAGGCTGGGCGCGTTCACGAAGGCGGGCGCACCCGGCTCCCCTCCACGCGACAAGGGCGTCATGGCAAGGCGTCTCGTGGCCGCCGCGCTCGTGGTCGTCTCGCTCGTCCTGCTGACCGTCTACCTGCGCGAGTCCGACGAAGGCGCCCTCCACGGAGCGCAGCGGATAGGTCAGGCGGCTCTGCACCCGCTCCAGGTGGCAGGCGAGCGCGTCGCGCGGCCGTTCCAGGACGCCTACGAGTGGGCGTCCGACCTCGTGGGCGTGAAGTCGGAGCGCGACCGCCTCGAGGCGCAGGTACAGGCCCTCCAGCAGCAGGTCGTCGAGCTGCAGACGGCGGCGCAGGAGAACGACCGCCTCCGCGAGCTGCTCGGCTACGTGTCGGGCCCCCGGCTGCCGGACGACTACGTCCCGGTCACGACGCGGGTGCTCGCGCAGCCCGCGAACCCGTACGACCAGACCATCCTCCTCGCGGCCGGCTCGGGCGACGGCGTGACCCTGGACGCGCCCGTGGTCACCCAGGACGGGCTCGTGGGCAGGGTCACCGCCGTCTCGCCCGGAGCCGCCCAGGTCACGCTGCTCACCGACGAGTCGATCAACGTCTCGGCGCTCGACGTCGAGACGAGAGCGCCGGGCGTCCTGCGGCGAGCTCCCGGAGCGGGCTCCGCTCTCGTGCTCGACCGGGTCGAGAAGGAGCTCGTCGTGGAGGAGGGGGACGTGATCGTCACCGCCGGCTGGAGAGAGGGAGATCTCGAGTCCCTCTACCCGGCCGGTATACCCATCGGGACGGTGACGAGCGTCGGCATCCAGGACATCGACCTCTACCAGCGCGTCCAGGTCGCGCCCTTCGTGAGCTTCGACTCCCTGGCAGAGGTCGTGGTGCTCGTTCCCCGATGATCGTCGACATCGTCAAGACGTTCCTCCTGCTCACCCTCGCCGCGACGGCGCAGATCGCCATCGTGAACGGCTTCGAGCTCGTCGAAGGCCACGCCGACGTCGTCCTGCTGTGCGTCGTGGGCGTCGCGCTGCTGCGCGGCCCCGTCTTCGGCGCGATCGCCGGCTTCTACGCCGGCCTGGTCATCGACGTCGGCCTGCTCGGCACACTCGGCCTGAACTCGCTGCTCCTCACGCTGGCCGGATACTGGATCGGACGCTTCGGCGAGGCGACGAGCGACAGGCAGAACCCGGTCGCGCGCGTCCTCATCGCGGTGACGCTGGCGACGGTCGGCGTCGAGGTGGGGTCGCTCTTGGTGCACCTGGTCCTCGGGGAGTCGGCGTCGGTCGGGTCGATCTTCGTCCGCGTGCTGCTGCCGTCGCTCGCCTTGAACCTGATCCTGGCGGTTCCGGCCTACGCGCTCTTCCGGCGACTCTTCCCGCCGACCGAGAGGAAGGTCCGGGAGGTCGCCGTTGTCTAGCGGCCCGTTCCTTCCGCCCGACCCTCGCGTCGAGCGGCCATACCATCTCACGCCGCGGCTCGCGATCAGGA
>CAZCIJ010000227.1:0-5500 GCA_964498265.1 uncultured Gaiellales bacterium
GAGGTCGCGATCGGGCTCGGCGTCTACGCCGCGTATCTGCTGGTGCGCAGGCTGGCCCTGAGCGGAGACGGCGAGGAGCGCGCCGACCGCAACGCGAAGCGAATCGTCGAGCTCGAGCGGCGGCTCGGCATCCACGTCGAGCCGCGCCTGCAGCAGGTCGTACTCGAGCGGCGACGCCTCGTCGAGGCTCTCAACCTCGGGTACGCGACCCTGAACGTCGGCGCCACGGTCGCCTACCTGTGGCGCCTGTTCCGGGGTCGGGATCCCACCTACCATCGCTTCCGCACGGCTTCCGTGCTCGGGGTGCTCGGCGCGCAGCCCGTCTTCCTCTTGTTCCCCGTCGCCCCGCCGCGCAAGCTCGACCACTTGGTGGACACGATCGCCGAGGTGAGCGGTGTCGACCTCGACTCGGGACTCATCTCGAAGCTCTACCATCCGCTCGCCGCCATGCCCAGCATCCACGTCACTGTGGCGGTGATCACCGCAGACGGCATTCGTCGTGCGACGCACCGGGCCTGGCTGCGCCGGCTCTCGCGCGTGTACCCGTCGGCAGTCTCGACCGTCGTCCTGCTCACGGCGAACCACTACGTGCTCGACGTCGTCGCTGGCGCGGCGCTCGGCCGGGTCGCGCTCCGGGTCGCCCGCTGGCTCGACGAAGGGCGCTAGGACCTCCCGGGCCTCGGTCACCTTCCGGACGGGCCTCCGCTAGAAGAAGACCGCCATCGTCGCCGTGAATCCGTGCAGGAAGCTGCGGCTGCCCACCGGCCCGATCTCGCCGCCGCAGAAGAAGCCGGCGACGGCAGGTCGCTGGATGGCCGTGACGAGGGCCTTGGAGTCGTGGTCGGGAGCGCCGAACATCGCGGCACCGCGGCCGTTGCACGTGAAGAGGAGCGCGCCGGCCGGTCCCGCCGGCTCGTGCCGGAGCCCTCTGCCGAGCGTCAGCTCCAGGTCCTCGTGCGCCGAACGCGCGTCGCGGGCATGGAAGCGGAGCGTCTGGCCGACGCGCACGCGCTCGCCGATCGCGATCGCGCCGCTCGACTCGTCTGCGCCGATGAGCGGGCGCATCAGGAAATCGCTCGACCCGTACTCAGGCTTGTTCTCGTCGATGACGAGACCGGCGAGGATCCCGCGGCTCGCGAGCGCCTGCTCGCGCGCAGAGAGCGAGGCGATCGTCTCGCGCAGCCGGTCGAGAGCCGGCTGGCCCGCGAGCTCGTGCACGACGTTGCCCTCGGCGCCCGTGATGACGGCCTCGCGGCCCAGGGGAGCGCACCCGGGCGAGACCAGGACGTCCACCTGCGCGCCTCGAAGGACGGCGCCCACCGCGCCTTCCGGCCGGAGTTCCTGGTCGGCGACGAGCGCTTGCTCCCCGGGGCTCTCGCCACCGATGGCGATCCCTCCGACGAACGGGAGGTCTGGGTGGTCGTGCGCGGCGCGCTCGAGCACCGCGTCGGCCGCGAACGTGAACGGATCGATGAGGAGCACGACGACGTCGGCGCCCGTGAGATCGGGGAGTCCGGGGACGTCGGGGTCCGTGGCGCCCGCCTCTGCGATCGCGTGAAAGGTCTCGATGCTTGCGCCCGGCAGCGACGCCGCCCAGACGGACGCCGCCGGCCCGGCCTCGAGCTCCTGGGCGCCGCCGACGACGCCCTGGGCGACGCACCCGAGCAGGTGTCTCGGGAGGAGCTCGTCGCGGACCGCGGCGGCCGCCTCGTCCGCGCCTGCGAGGTGCTCGCGGGTCAGGAAGAGGAACGCGAGGTCGGCCGGGGCGCCCTCGAGATCGGCGCGCGCGAGCGTCGCGGCCTCGGCGACCGCCGGGCCGGTCTCAGGGCGCGTGGAGAGGCCCGCGCCGACGCGCGTCAACGCTGCCCTCCGGGAGCTAGGAGCTGCGACAGGCGCTGGCGCTCTCGCCCCAGCTCGCCGACGGCGCTGGCCAGCCGCCGCTCGGCTTCCGGCGTCAGCCGCAGGTAGGCCACCCGGCCGTCCTCCGGCGACGGCTCTCGCTCGAGCAGCCCCACCTGCTCCGCTCGGCCGACGAGCTCGGTCACCGTGCTCTGCGCAAGTTGGAGCCGAGCGGCGAGATCGGTGACGGTGGCCCGCTCGCTGCCGTCCGGAGCTCCCTTGATCATGAGCAGCAGCACGTAGCGCTGGGGAGTCAGCTTGTACCGCCGGGCTACCTGCTCGCTCTGGCGCAGGAACTGCCGGAGCGCCTCCCGAAGCTCCGCGGCGCGCCGGTACTCCTCCGGGCGCGGACGGCCGCCCATCGCTTCCGAGTCTAGCGATCCTCACTTCGCGAGGATCGCTACACGATCTCTCGCCTCGCGTGACGGCGCGCCGGACCTTGGAGCCTGCCCGGGAAGAGCCCCTCGATGACTGCTGCGAGACGGTAGTACGAGGGCACGAAGACCTCGCGACGGCCCGACTCGATCGCCTGCACGATGGCTTGGGCCACCCGGTCGGGACCGACGACCGCGTGGCGCAGGAGAGGGTGCGCGAGGAAGGCGTCCTGGGGGAAGCCCTCGGTGTGCGTGAGTCCCGGGTTGACGGTGTGGACGGCGATGCCGTCGCGCGCGAGCTCGGCGGCGACCTCGCGAGAGAACGCGAGCTGGGCGTGCTTCGCGGCCGTGTACGGCCCGCTGCGTCCGGCGGCGACGGTCCCCGCGACCGAGACGACGTTCACGACGCGGCTCGGCCGTCCCGCCTTCAGGAGGGGGAGGAATGCCCTCACGCACCAGACACCGCCGAGGTAGTTGACGTGCGTGATCTCCTCGATCCGCTCCGGCGGGAGCTCGAGGAACCCGCGCCGCCCCGGGACGCCCGCGTTGTTGACAAGCAGGTGGACGGCGCCGTGGCGCTCGCCGACTCTGGCAGCGAGCGCGTCGACGGCGGCGCGGTCCTGCACGTCGCACACCTCCGCGTCGCAGCCGAGCTCGCGGGCCGTCCGCTGGAGGCGCTCCCGACGGCGCGCAACCAGCACGCAGCGTACGCGCCGCGCGACGAGCAGGCGGGCGAGCGAGGCGCCGATGCCGCTCGAGCCGCCGGTGATCACGGCGATCTTCACAGGAGGCCCTCAAGTATCACAGGCTCCCTTGTCCAGGGGCGTGGCCTCTAGACTGCCCGCCGTGGCAGGGCGACTCGAGGGCAAGCGCGGTCTCGTGCTCGGCGTCGCGAACAAGCGGTCGATCGCCTGGGCGATCGCCGAGCGCCTCGCCGGAGAAGGCGCGACCCTCGCGTTCACCTACCAGGGGGAGCGCATCGAGGAGAGCGTGCGCTCCCTCGCCGAGTCCGTCTCCAGCCCCCACGTCACGGCGTGCGACGTTCGCTCCGACGAGGACGTCGAGCGTGTCTTCCGCGAGGTCGGCGACGCGTTCGGCGGAGAGCTCGACTTGCTCGTGCACGCGGTCGCGTTCGCCGACGCGGCCGACCTCGAGGGGCGCTTCGTGGACACGCCGCGCGACCGCTTCTGGCTCTCCCTCGACGTGAGCGCCTACTCGCTCGTGGCCTGTGCCCGGGCGGCCGAGCCGCTGATGGAAGGCGCCGGCGGCGGCTCGATTCTCACGCTGACCTACCTGGGCGGCATCCGGACGGTACCCCACTACAACGTGATGGGCGTGGCGAAGTCGACCCTCGACTCGTCCGTGCGCTACCTGGCATGGGACCTCGGGTCGAAGAACATCCGCGTGAACGCCATCTCGGCCGGCCCGGTGCGCACGCTCGCCGCCCGGTCGATCCCGGGGTTCCCGACGATGCAGGAGATCGTCGAGGAGCGGGCCCCGCTGCACCGCCAGATCGGCGGTCCGGACCTCGGCGCCGCCGCCGCCTACCTGCTCTCCGACGAGGCCGCGAACGTGACGGCGGCGACGCTCTACGTCGACGCCGGCTATCACTCGATGGGCATGTAGCCGAGGCGCGCGATCCGCAGCCCCCGCGGCGGGTCGGTGGCGAAGAGCCTGGGAATGCGAAAGAGCAGCACATGCCATCCGGGCGTGAGCTCGAGCGAGAGCGTCGATCGGCCGGCGACGACCAAGCGCTCGAGATCGCGCCCGTCGACCCAGAGCTCCACCGCCGATCTGCCCGGTGCGTCGAGCTCGAGGCGAAGCCGCGCCGGCCCGTAGACCCACATCGGAGCCTCGCGCTGGCGCATCGTCCTGCTCCTCCAGGCCTCGCAGAAGACAGGCTCCTCGCGCGACGGCTCGGGCACGGGCGCTGCCTGCACGGGCGCGTCGCGGGCCGGTCGCAGGGAGAACAGCCAGACGCTTCCTCCCTGGGAGGAGGCACGCAGGCCCAGGCGCTCGAGCTCACGCCAGGCGAACCACGAGCCGGGGCGCCGCGACTGCTCGTAGGCGCCGCGGTGGTAGAGCAGGTAGCGAACGCCGAGGGCCTGGAGGCGGCCGAGGTCTCCGGGCAGCCACGCGCCGCAGTTGAGACGGTTGTAGCGCCAGAAGAAGTCGTAGGGCGGGTCGGGGGCGAGCGTCGAGTACCCGCCGGGGCGCTGCCGTTGCGCCTGGAGTTCGTACGCGTCGTAGATGGAGCCGAAGTGGATGCCGGGCTCGAAGATCGGCAGGTCGAGCGCGCGGCCCGGAGGGCGCCCGGACAGCGCCCCGTACGCTGCGTTGCCGGGATCGGCCGCCGTCGCGCGAAAGGGGAAGACGAGCAGGTCGCCGGCCACGAGGACGGCGGCGAGGACGCAGGCTGCCGGGCGCATCGCCGGTCGCAGTCGTGCGAGCAGCGAGCCGGCCGCGACCGCGATCAGGCCGGCGAGAGCGAGGTCCGTGATCGGCAGCAGGCGCTGGGGGACGCGGGGATATCGCAGGGGCGGAAGCGCGCGCCACAACGGCTCGTAGACGCCGAGATTGGTGCCCACGGCGAGCAGGACAGGGACGATCAGCGCGATCGCCGCGAGCGCGGCGAGGCGGCGGCTCCGCCTCCACAGCAGCACGAGGCCGACGAGCGCCGCGAGCGGCACGAGCCACCCGAGGTAGACGTCCTGCTCGGCCCCGTGGATGCCGAAGCGGTCGATGAAGCCGGGCCAGTCGGCCTGGAACATCTCGACCTGGTCGAGCGTCCGCCCGCCGCGACCGAGCACCGAGTCCTCGATCAGGGTCTGCTGGATCGCGACGGCGATGCCGCTTCCGGCGAGCGCGCCTCCGAGCAGCCACAGGAACGGCAGCCGGCGGTAGCGGACGGCACCGTAGAGCACGGCGAGGGGGAGCGCGCCGAGAGCGAGGTGCACCTGCCCCGACACGGGGATGCTGACGAGCGCGGCGGCGGCGGCGAGGCCCCAGGCATGCGCGCGGAGGCCGCGGGCCCGACGCGCCCTTTCGTAGGCGAGCAGGGCGACGGGGAGAAGGACCGCCATCCAACCGAGCAGGTGGCCGATACCGCTCTGCGCGAGCCGGTAGGGGGCGATGGCGAACGCGAGCCCGCCGAGCCCGGCGGCGAGCGCGGAAAGTCGCAGCGCCCGCAGCCAGCCGTACGTCGCGAGCCCGGCGAGCACGATGCT
>CAZCIJ010000228.1:0-5500 GCA_964498265.1 uncultured Gaiellales bacterium
AGGAGGCGTGAGCGATGGCGACGACCGAGGTGCGCGGCCTGGGCCACTCCGTCCCGCGCAAGGAGGACGCCCGCTTCATCCGCGGGAAGGGCAACTACTTCGACGACATCACGCTGCCGGGCATGCTCTACCTCGAGTTGCTGCGCAGCCCGTTCGCGCACGCGCGCATCCGCTCGATCGACACGTCGCGCGCCTCGGAGCTGCCCGGGGTCGTGGCGGTCGTCACGGGAGAGCTGATGGCGCAGCACAACCTCGCCTGGATGCCGACGCTGTCGGGGGACACGCAGGCCGTGCTCGCCACCGACAAGGTCCGCTTCCAGGGGCAGGAGGTCGCCGCCGTCGTAGCCGAGAGCCCGTACGTGGCGAGGGACGCCCTCGAGCTGATCGACGTCGACTACGAGCCGCTTCCGGCCGTGTCGACTCCGCAGCACGCTCTCGAGCCGGACGCCCCCGTCATCCGGGACGACAAGGAGGGGCAGACCGGGAACTCGATCTACCACTGGGAGGCCGGCGATCGGGATGCCACCGACCGCGCGTTCGCGGAGGCCGATCGCGTCGTGAGCCTCGACACCTTCTACCCCCGCTGCCATCCGGCGCCGCTCGAGTGCTGCGGCTGCGTGGCCGACGTGAGCTCGGCGACGGGGAAGGCGACGATCTACATGACGTCGCAGGCTCCACACGCCCATCGCACGCTCTTCGCTCTCGTCGCGGGCCTACCCGAGCAGAACATCCGCGTCGTGTCGCCCGACATCGGCGGCGGCTTCGGCAACAAGGTCCCGATCTACCCCGGGTACGTCGTCGCGACGGCCGCCTCCCTCCTGCTCGGGCGCCCCGTCAAGTGGGTCGACGACAGGACCGGCAACCTCATCTCGACGGGGTTCGCGCGCGACTACCACATGCACGGCGAGCTGGCGCTGAAGGGCGACCGGATCGCGGGCCTGCGAACGAGCCTGCTCTCGGACAACGGCGCGTTCTTCGCCGACGCGCAGCCTTCCAAGTGCAGAGCCGGTCTCTTCCACATCGTCACCGGCTCCTACGACATCCCGGCCGCCCACGTCGTCGCCGACGGCGCGTACACGAACAAGGCACCCGGAGGCGTCGCCTACCGCTGCTCGTTCCGCGTCACCGAGGCCTCCTACCTCATCGAGCGGCTGATCGACAACGCGGCGCACGAGCTCGAGGTGGACCCGGCCGAGTTCCGCCGGCGCAACTTCATCAAGCCCGAGCAGTTTCCGTACCGCTCCGCGACGGGCTTCGTCTACGACTCGGGCGACTACGCGAAGGCGCTCGACGCCGCGCTCGAGCTGCTGGGGTACGCGGACATCCGCCGCGAGCAGGCGGAGGCCCGCGAGCAGGGCAGGCTCCTCGGCATCGGCGTCGCCTCGTTCACCGAGGTAGTCGGCGCCGGGCACGGCAAGGACTACGACATCGCCGGGCTGCGCATGTTCGACTCGGCGGAGCTGCGCATCCACCCCACCGGCAAGGCGATCCTCAAGCTCGGGGTGCGCACGCAGGGCCAGGGCCACGAGACGACGTTCGCGCAGATCGTCGCCGAGGAGCTGGGGATCCCCTACGAGGACGTCGAGGTGCAGGAGGGCGACACCGACAACACGCCCTACGGCCTCGGCACGTACGCGAGCCGCTCGACGCCGGTCGCAGGAGCTGCCACGGCGGTCATCTCGGGCAAGCTGCGCAACAAGGCGAAGCAGATCGCTGCGCATCTGCTCGAGGTGTCGCCGGACGACCTCGAATGGGAGCGCGGACGCTTCTTCGTCCGTGGCGCACCCGAGCGCTCGAAGACGATCCAGGACCTCGCCTTCGCCGCGTACACCGACCTCCCCGAGGGGCTCGAGCCCGGTCTCGAGGGCGTCCACTACTACGACCCGCCGAACCTCACCTTCCCGTTCGGGACGTACGCGGTCGTCGTCGAGATCGACCGCGGCACCGGCCAGTGGAAGCCGATCAAGGTCGTCGCCGTCGACGACTGCGGCGTGCGCATCAACCCGATGATCGTAGAAGGGCAGATCATGGGCGGTCTCACCGAGGGCTACGCGATCGCGGCCATGGAGCTGATCACCTTCGACGAGGACGGCAACTGCATCGGCTCGAACTTGATGGACTACCTGATCCCGACTGCGTGGGAGACGCCCTCCTTCGAGCTGGGCGAGACGGTGACACCGTCCCCCCACCACCCGCTCGGCGCGAAGGGCGTCGGGGAGTCGGCCACCGTGGGGTCGCCGGCCGCCTACGTGAATGCCGTCATCGACGCGCTCTGGCACGCGGGCGTACGCAACATCGACATGCCGCTGTCGCCGGACAGGGTCTGGCAGGCGCTCGACGAGGCAGGTCTCGCCGAGTGAGATCGGACATCTTCGTCGAGGCCGGGAGGCTGGCCGCCGCGCGGCAGCCGTATGCCTTCGCGACCGTGGTCCGCGTCGAGCGGCCCGCCTCGGCGCGCGAGGGCAATCACGCGGTGATCACCCCCGCCGGCGACGTCAGCGGCTGGATCGGTGGAGCGTGCGCCAAGCCGGCGGTGATCCGCGAGGCGATGCGCGCGCTCGCCGACGGCAAGCCCCGCCTCGTCGCCATCGAGGGGGGCTGCGCCTCGGAGGGCCTGATCGAGGTCTTCATCGAGCCGCAGCTTCCGGAGCCCCTGCTCTCGATCGTCGGCGACAGCCCCGCCGCCGCCGCTCTCGCAGATGTCGCGACGCGCATCGGCTGGCGGGTGACGCGGGACGTCGACCCTGCCGCCGACGCCATCGTGGTCGCCACGATGGGCAAGGACGACGAGGAGGGTGTACGCGCCGCCCTCGCGACGCCGGCCAGCTACCTCGGTCTCGTGGCAAGCCGGCGCCGTGGGCAGGAGACGCTCGCGGAGTTGAGCCGGGACGGGGTCGGGCCGGAAGCGCTCGCTCGCGTCCGCTGCCCGGCAGGGCTCGACCTCGGCCCTTCGACGCAGGAGGAGATCGCCGTCGCGATCCTCGCCGAGCTCGTCGCATGGCGACACGCGCGGGCGGGGCAAGCCCCGCCCCTCCACCTGACGGCGTCAGATCGCGATGGAGGAGCGAGGCTTGCCTCGCCCGAGGCGACCGACCCCGTGTGCGAGATGACCGTCTCCGTCGCCGAGGCGACCGAGAGCGCCGTCTACGGCAACGTGCGCTACTACTTCTGTTGCGCCGGCTGCCGCCGGCGGTTCGAAGCCGATCCATCACAGTACGTTCCAGAGGTGAGCAAAGCGTGAGAGATGTTCTCGAGACTCTCGAGCGGTGGGCGAGAGAAGGACTGCGCGTCGCGACGGCCACGGTCGTCTCGACCGAGAAGTCGGCGCCGCGCGATCCCGGCGCCGTCCTCGCCGTCTCCGAGAAGGGCGAGCTGGCCGGCTCGGTGACGGGCGGGTGCGTCGAGCCCGCCGTCTACGAGGAGGCCCAGGCCGTGCTCGCGGGCGGGCCGCCGCGGCTCGTGACCTACGGGATCGCCGACGACGAGGCGTTCGAGGTCGGCCTTCCGTGTGGAGGCACCGTCCAGATCTTCGTCGACGCCCTCGACCCGGCCCTCCTCCCGCCGATCGCCGAGGCGATCCGAACCGAGCAGCCGGTCGCGCTCGCGGTTCGCGTGAGCGGGCCGCACATCGGCGCCAAGCAGCTCGTGTCTCCCGGCGCGGCTCTGAACGGCGAGATCGACGAGCAGGCGCGGTCGCTGCTCGCGCGCGGCGAGACCGGCCTGGTCACCGTCGGCGACGACGAGGTGTTCGTCTCGTCCTTCGCCCCGCGTCCCCGGATGTACGTCTTCGGGGCGATCGACTTCGCCTCCGCGCTCGCCTCGATCGGGCGCTTCCTCGGCTACCACGTCACGGTCTGCGACGCGCGAGCGAAGTTCGTCACGGCCGAGCGCTTCCCAGACGTCGACGAGCTCGTCGTCGACTGGCCGGACCGCTTCCTCGCGTCGGCCCCGGTCGACGAGCGGACCGCGATCTGCGTGCTCACGCACGACAACAAGTTCGACGTGCCGATCCTCAAGGCCGCGCTCGCGAGCCCCGCGGGCTACGTCGGAGCGATGGGGTCGCGCCGCACGACGGAGCGCAGGTCGGAGCGGCTGCGCGAGGAGGGAGTGTCGGACGAGCAGCTCCAGCGCATCCACGCCCCGATCGGTCTCAAGATCGGCTCCCGCACACCCGAGGAGGTAGCCGTGGCAATCGCCGCAGAGATCGTGTCGGTCTTCAACGCGAACGCTGCTCGCGTCTCGCCGGCGAAGGCGGCAGCGCGATGAAGCTTGAGAACTCGTTCGGGGTACCCGCGCCGAAGGGCCAGGCTTGGGATTTCCTCATGGACGTCACGAGGGTCATTCCCTGCATGCCGGGGGCCGAGCTCAGGGAGACCATCTCCGACAGCCACTGGAAGGCGGATATGAGCGTCAAGCTCGGGCCGATCGCCCTGACGTTCGACACGGACGTCACTCGGGATACGGCCGACGAGGCGAGCGGGGCGGTGACCCTCACGGCGAAGGCCCGCGAGAAGCGCGGCCGCGGCGGGGCGCAGGCCGCCATTCAGTCCAGCTTGACCGAGCTCGGCCCGCAGAGCACGAGGATCGACATCGTCACCGACCTTACGCTCTCGGGAGCCGTCGCTCAGTACGGTCGCGGCATCGTGCAGGACGTCTCCCAGCAGTTGGTCGGGAGGTTCGCGGAGTGCCTCAAGGGCCAGCTCACGGCGGAGACGCCGGAACAGGCGGCAGCGGCAGCGGCCGAGACGGCGAAGCCCGTCTCCGGCCTCTCGCTCGGGGTGGCGGCGATGTGGCGAAGGATCCTGCGGATGTTCGGACTCGGCAAGAAGTAGACGAACCATCGAGAGGAGGCGCCCCGTGAGACACGTCGCGTTGACCGTCAACGGCGAGCGGAGAGAGGTCGAGGTCGAGCCCAGAGACCTCCTCGTCTACGTGCTGCGCGAGCGGCTCGGGCTCACGGGCACGAACGTGGGCTGCGACACGTCCTCCTGCGGCGCCTGCACGGTTCTCGTCGAAGGGGAGTCGGTCAAGAGCTGCACGATGCTCGGAGTCCAGGCAGAGGGCCTCGAGATCACGACGATCGAGGGACTCGCGGCGAACGGCGAGCTCCATCCGGTGCAGCAGGCCTTCCACGAGCACCACGGCCTCCAGTGCGGCTACTGCACGCCGGGGATGGTCATGGCGACCGTCAGCCTGCTCGCCGAGCAGCCCCGCCCCAGCGAGGAGGAGATCCGCGAGGCCCTCGAGGGCAACCTCTGCCGGTGCACCGGCTACCACAACATCGTGAAGGCGGTCCAGCAAGCTTCGGCCGAGGGGGTGGCGTGATGGCCGTCAGCGAGCAGACGACCTACGTCGGCAGCGCCGTCCCGCGCAGGGAGGACGCACGGCTCATCACCGGCGAGGGGACGTACGTCGACAACTACTTCGCTCCCGGGCTTCTCCATCTCGTGATCGTCAGAAGCCCCTTCGCCCACGCGCGGATCAAGGGGGTCGACGTCTC
>CAZCIJ010000229.1:0-5496 GCA_964498265.1 uncultured Gaiellales bacterium
GATCTCCGCAGCGCGTACGAGTCGGCCCTCCCCGGGCTGGTGGGCTGATGTGCGGGATCTTCGGCATCAATGCGCCCGATCGCGACGTCGCGCGTCTCACGCACTTCGGCTTGCTCGCGCTGCAGCATCGCGGCCAGGAGTCGGCCGGCATCGCCGTCTCCGAGCACGGCCACCTGATGGCGATGCGCGACATGGGGCTCGTGGCACAGGTCTTCACGGAGCAGAAGCTTCTCGGCCTCGCGGGCCAGGTGGCGATCGGCCACACGCGCTACTCGACGACTGGAGGCGCGATGTGGACGAACGCTCAGCCAAGCGTCCAGCACGGGGACGGGCGCTCCGTCGCCCTCGCGCACAACGGCAACCTCACGAACACGGCCGCCCTGCGTGAAGGGCTCCTCGCCGCCGGGGCCCGCCTGCGCTCGACCTCCGACACGGAGGTCATCTCGGCGCTGATCGCCCGTGACCCGCGACCGCTGGCGGAGGCGATCGCCGGGGCGATGGCGAAGCTCGAGGGCGCCTACGCGATCGTCCTGCTCTCCGAGGGAGCCCTCGCCGGCTTCCGCGACCCGGACGGCATCCGCCCCCTCTCGCTCGGGCGGCTGGACGGCGACTGGATCCTCGCCTCCGAGTCGTGCGCCTTCGACATGCTCGGCGCCGAGCACGTCCGGGAGCTCCGGCCGGGCGAGCTCGTGGTCGTGGACGGGGAGGGGCTGCGCTCGATCCAGGCGCTCGAGCCGAAGGGGTCTGGCGCGCTGTGCGTGTTCGAGTTCATCTACTTCGCGCGACCGGACTCGACGATGGCCGGCGTCGAGCTGTACGGCTCCCGCGTGCGCATGGGCGAGCGTCTCGCCGAGGAGGCGCCCGTCGACGCGGACATGGTCATGCCGATCCCGGACTCCGGCACGCCTGCCGCGATCGGCTTCGCGCGCAGGAGCGGCATCCCCTTCGCCGAGGGCTTGATCAAGAACCGCTACGTGGGCCGCACGTTCATCCAGCCCGACCAGCAGCTCCGCGAGCACGGCATCCGCACGAAGTTCAACCCGCTCGCCGAGGTCGAGGGCAAGCGCGTCGTCGTCGTGGACGACTCGATCGTCCGCGGAAGCACGACACGCAAGATCGTCGCGATGCTCTTCGAGGCGGGAGCCGCCGAGGTCCACGTCCGCGTGTCGTCTCCACCCATCGTCTCGCCGTGCTTCTACGGCATCGACATGGCGACGGAGGACGAGCTCGTGGCCTCGACCCGCTCCGTCGAGGAGATCCGCGCGCTGCTCGGCGCGACCTCGCTCGCCTACCTCTCGCTCGAGGGGCTGCAGGACGCGACCCAACGACCCGAGCACGCCTTCTGTCGCGCGTGCCTGACGCGGCAGTACCCGACGCGCGTTCCCGAGGGGCGCCGGCTGGCGAAGCTGCGGTTCGAGCCTCCCGTCGCCTCGCCTGGCTGAGCCTCGCTTCCGTCGGCGGCCTGCTCGATCGGAGCCGGTACCATCGACGTGTGGCGGACGTGGTTGCAGCCGGCACGCTCTCCCTCGACGACGTCGACCTCCTCGACCACGACCTCTTCGCCGAGCGCGAGCCCTGGGACGTGTTCGAGCTCCTGCAGCGCGAGGCGCCCGTCTTCCTGCATCCCGAGCCGGACGGGCCCGGCTTCTGGGCGATCACGAAGTACGACGACGTGCTCGCGGTCCTGCGCGACACGGCAACGTTCTCGTCCGAGACCGGCGGTGCGGCCACGATCAACGACCTTCCCCAGGACGTGCTCGAGGCGCGCCGCAACTTCATGGAGATGGACCCGCCCCGGCACGGCCAGTTCCGGCGCATCTTCGCGGCCGACTTCACCCCGCGCGCCGTCCGCCGGTACGAGGAGTGGCTGCGGGAGATCGTCCGCGAGGTCCTCGATCGAGCGCTGCGCGGTTCCGGCGCGCCCGGCTCCGCCAGCGAGGTGGAGACCGTGCACGAGATCGCGGCCCCGATCCCGATTCGCGTGCTTGCCCGCATCCTCGGCCTCGAGGACGACCACCTGCCGCGGCTGGTCGAGCTCGGAGACAGGCTGCTCGTCGATACCGAGCCAGACTACGTCGGCGAGCTCGCCTTCCAGGGAGAGCGTCCCGAAGACCGCTACCTGCCCTTCGGCAGCCCGTGGGCGGAGGAGCTGTGCGCCCTCGGACGCCGCTACTACGAAGAGCGGCGCGCCTGCCCCCGCGACGACGTCCTCTCGCTGATCGCGAACGCGGAGCTCCAAGGAGCCCCGCTGTCGGCGCGCGACCTCGACAACACGTTCGCGTTGCTCGTCGTCGCAGGCAACGAGACGACGCGCCAGGCGATCGCCTCGGGCCTGCTCGCGTTCTGCCAGCACCCCGACCAGTGGGAGCTGCTGCGCGGCGAGCTCGAGCTCGTGCCGAGCGCCGTCGAGGAGGTCCTTCGGTACTCGCACCCGGTCTGGCACTTCCGGCGCACTGCGACGCAGGACACCGAGATTCGCGGCATCCCTATCGCCGCCGGCGACAAGGTCGTCGTGTGGTTCGCGGCCGCCAACCGGGATCCCGATGCCTTTCCCGACCCTCACCGCTTCGACATCCGGCGGGCGCCGAACGAGCACGCGACGTTCGGCCGCACCGGTCCGCACATCTGCCTCGGCGCCCACCTCGCCCGCTTCGAGCTGACCGTGCTGCTCGAGGAGCTCGTGCCGCGCGTCGAGCGGATCGAGCTCGCGGGCGAGCCCAGGCGGCTGCGCTCGAACTTCACGAACGGGCTCAAGCATCTTCCGCTCCGTTTCGAGCTCACGAAGCAGTAGCGGGCCGACTCCGGGGTCCCCGGCCCCGGCGTGGGTTTATCGCCTAACGATGTTGTGGACTCGACGATCTCCTGCTGACCGGAGGTCGATCCCCACCTCGGCGAGGATGGGCGTCAACTTCTCGCCGAACGCCTGGAACTGCTCTCGCGAGTCCCGGGGCCGTGCACGCACGGCCCCTGCGGTGGTTGATGATGTGCGGCGCGGAGGCTCAGTCCTCGAGCACCCGAGGGGCGTGCGAGCTCGAGTAGACGTCCTTGCGGGCGATGAGGCCGTCGCGGAACGGAAAGACGTCGACGCCGTCCCACTCGAGCCGGTGGCCGTCGGGATGCGTCGCCGTGGCCGTCCACTCGCTGACAGCAAAGGACTCGCTCACGTACAGGCGCCGGGAGCGGAAACGGAGGTCGGGCCAGCGCGCGAAGATGCCGCCGATGTGAGCCCGGACGTCGGCCGCGCCCTCGACGCGCTCGCCCGCGGTGTGGTTGTGGAACACGACGTCCGGCGTGTGCGAGGCCATGATGGCGTCGAGATCCTGCTCGTTCCAGGCCTGGTTGTACCGCTCGATCAGCGCTCTCGGGTCGATGGCGTGCGGATCATACGCATGCGACGACGTCCCCGTCGGGCCCGATCCGGTAGCCGGTCGCGGCACGACGCTCCGAGTCGACGACGAGATAGGTCGCGGGAACGTCGGCGCGGGCTCCCGGGTCGTAGCCGAGCAGCGCCGGACCCGAGCGGCCGTCCGTTCAGGCGCATCGCACGCGTCGACGGACGAAGCGCCGACATCCTCCGGCTTCCTGCGCGAAACGGCGGGCGGGTCGCGGTGCACCAGATCCACCTGAGCACGCCGTTCGGCGGGCTGCCCGAGCTGCGCCAGTATCAGCTCCGCCTCGACGAGAAGAGCCTGCGCGTCCGGCTCGTGCTCGCCCCCGGCGCGCCGCGCGAAGTCCTCGAGCGCGTCCGGGCGGCCCTCGTCCAGGCGCTGGAAGCCGCCGGGGCGGTCCCGCCTGCCGTCCACGTGGAGCCGGTCGAGGCCATTCCCCGCGTCGGCAGCGGCGCCAAGCTGACTCTCGTCGAGTGGGACGCGCGTCGCGCGGAGCCCCCGCTCGCCTCCTGATCGTCACCGGCGACGGCGTGGCTTCGTCGGGGCAGGGCATGCCCGGCCCCTACGTTAGGTCCACCGGCCAGGCGTGCTCGATGCCGAGGGCTATCTGCTACATCACCGCGAGCAGACGTTGTAGTAGAATGCTCGCGTGGCGGACGCGACCGGCGGGCAGAACGGCAGCCTCATCGACGTTCGGACGGCAGCTCGCGTCGCCGGACGGTCGCCGGAGACGATACGACGGTGGGTGTGGACCGGGCGTCTGGCGGCCCGCCGCCGGGGCAACCGGCTGCTCGTCCGTCGAGAGGACGTGGCCGCGCTCGCCGCGACGAGGGGACACGAGCCTCAGCCCACGCTGCGCGAGTGGGCTGCCGCAGCGCGGCTTGCGCTCGAGGCCTCCGACGGTGCGGCGGGTGACTCCGCCGCAGATCTGGTCCTTGAGGACCGTCGCGCCCGCACGTAGGGCAGGCGCCGTGCCGGTCGTTGACGCGAGCATCGTCGTGGACTGGGTCGCGCCCGGCAGCGACCCTTCATCGCCCGCCGTGACCGTTTTGCAGCGGCTCGTCGAGACCGAGGAGGAGCTCGTGGCTCCACGACTCTTGCTCGAGGAGGTCGCCAACGCGCTGCTGACCGGCGTGCGCCGCGACCGCTGGAGCGGCGCCGACGCCGACGCCGCCTACGGACGGCTTCGCCGCCTGCCGGCTCGCTTCGTGGACGACCAGCGGGATCTCGACCGAGCGTGGGACCTCTCACGCCGCTACGACAACCATCCCGTCTACGACATGCTCTACGTGGCCGTTGCCGAGCGAACCCGCAGCGTCCTCATCACCGCCGACGAGGCGCTGCGGAGCCGCCTGGGGGTCACTTGGGTAATCGGGCCTTGAGTGACCGGTGGAGCTTCACGCGCCGGCCGTCCACGAGCGCCACTCGTCGACGTCGATCGCGAGCACGGGACCGTCGAGCGGATCGGCCGCGTACTGCTCGTACTTCGCGCGCAGCAGAGCGACGGCCCGCCGGCGCTCCTCGCCGCGATCGAGCACTCGCGCCCGGCCGCGCAGCCGCACCCACCAGAGCGCGGACCAGTCCTCCGCGTACTCGTCGACGAGCAGGCACACATCCGGGTCGCTCGCGACGTTCGCAAGCCGCCGCAGCGCGCGGGACCGCTTCGGCTTGCGGTCAACGGCCGAGTACAGCGTGTCGCCGGCCAGCGCGAAGCAGATCGGCACCAGGTGCAGCCGGCCGCCGACGTCGCGGGTCGCGAGCCGTCCCACCCGCGCGCTCTCGACCCGGCGGCGCTCGGGAGCAGGCATCCTGAGATCCGCCACGGGGCCTCAGCGCCTGCGACGCCCGAAGATCTCTCGGCCGATGACGAGCCGCTGGATCTCCGACGTGCCCTCGTAGATCTGGAAGACCTTGGCGTCCCGCATCAGCTTCTCGACGGGATACTCCTTCATGTACCCGTAGCCGCCGAAGATCTGGACGGCGTCGGTCGTAACCTCCATCGCCGCGTCGGCCGCGAAGCGCTTGGCCATCGACAGGTAGAGCGTCGCCTCACGGCTCCCGGCCTGGTCGACGAGCCACGCGGCGCGCCAGGTCAAGAGGCGCGCGG
>CAZCIJ010000230.1:0-5494 GCA_964498265.1 uncultured Gaiellales bacterium
CGTCCTGGCGCTCCGATTCGCGAACGGCATGTTCGAGCCGGTCTGGAACCGCGGTCACATCGACCACGTCCAGATCGACGTCCCGGAGACGCTCTCGATCGGAAGCCGTGCCGGCTTCTACGAGGGAACGGGCGCGTTCCGCGACATGATCGTGACGCACCTCTTCCAGGTGCTCGGCTTCGTCGCCATGGAGCCGCCCGCCTCGCTCGACGCCGGGGCGCTCGCACGGGGGAGGGCGGAGGTCTTCCGCGCCATGGAGCCGCTCGACCCCTCGCGGGTGGTGCGCGGACAGTACGAGGGGTACCTTGGCGAGGACGGCGTCTCGCCCGGCTCGCGGACGGAGACCTTCGTCGCCCTCGACGCGCGCATCGACAACGAGCGCTGGGCGGGCGTCCCCTTCCTCGTCCGCACCGGCAAGCAGCTTGCGCAGGGCAGGCGCGTCATCACCATCGGCTTCAAGGAGCCGGAGCAGCGGGTGTTCCCGAGCGAGCAGGGGCTCGCCCGGAACGAGCTCGTGCTCGACCTCGCGGAGCCCGGAGGGATCACGGCGAGCTTCCTCGCCAAGGTCCCCGGGCCCGCGATCGAGCTCGGCTCGGCGACGATGGAGTTCAGCTACGAGGAGTCGTTCTGCACGCGCAACCAGCTCGAGGCGTACGAGCGCCTCATCCACGACGCGATGATCGGCGACCGCACGCTCTTCACGACCGCCGACGGGATCGAGCGCCTCTGGGAGGTCGCGGCGCCGCTGCTCGAGAACCCGCCGCCGGTGCAGGCGTACGCTCCCGGCTCGTGGGGCCCAGACGCCGTGAACGAGCTGATCGCGCCCCGGCGCTGGCATCTGCCCGATGGTCGCTAGTGCCTCGTCCGGGGAATGCGGCGTGCTCTGGCGGCTGGACGCTGGCGCGTCTGGTTACACGCGAACTCAGTCGCGTCCGTGGTAACTCGACGCACCAGCGTAGGCGCTCCCTGCGTCCTTGCATCGCTTGCTTTTCGCCCCCCACAATCATCACCCTATTCCCCGGACGAGGCACTGGAGCCGCGCGACCGCTGAGGCCCGCATCCCGGATGACACGAGGAGGAGACGTCCAATGATCCTGGGCTACGACCGGCCGCTCTACATGCTCGCGTTCGACCATCGCGGCTCGTTCCAGAAGGGCCTGTTCGGAGCCGAAGGGGTTCCTTCTCCGGCGGTGGTCGAGCAGGTCGCCGACGCCAAGCGCGTGATCTGGGAGGGCCTCGAGCTGGCCCTCGAGAGCGGCGCCGATCCGGCGTCGTCGGGGCTGCTCGTCGACGAGCAGTTCGGGGCCGGCGTCGCGCGGGCGGCCCGGGCCGCCGGCCTGCCCCTGGCGATGCCCGTCGAGCAGAGTGGCCGGGAGGAGTTCGACTTCGAGTACGGGGAGCGCTTCGGCGACCACATCGAGGACTTCGATCCGACGTTCGCGAAGGTCCTCGTCCGCTACAACCTCGAGGCGGAGGGCGATCTCAACCGCCGGCAGGCCGAGCGGCTCGCCCTGCTCGGCTCCTGGCTCCGCGAGCGCGAGTGCAGGTACTTGTTCGAGCTGCTCGTGCCGGCCACGGACGAGCAGCTCCGGCGTGTCGGAAACGACGGCGGACGCTACGACCGGGAGCTGCGACCGGGGCTCGTCGTGTCGGCGATCGCCGAGCTCCAGCAGGCGGACGTCGAGCCTGACATCTGGAAGATCGAGGGGCTGGACGCGCGCGAGGACTGCGAGCGCGTCGCCGCCCAGGCGCGCTCGGGCGGCCGCGACGGCGTGGCGTGCATCGTCCTCGGCCGCGGCGCCGACGAGTCGCAGGTCGTGCGCTGGCTGCAGGAGGGCGCGGGCGTGCCGGGCTACGTCGGCTTCGCCGTCGGGCGGACGCTCTGGTGGCACGAGCTCGAGGCGTACGTCGCACGAACGCTGCCGCGGGCCGAGGCGGCTGACCGGATCGCCGCCAACTACCTGCGGATGGTCGACGCGTACGCCGCGGCGACGGCGCGCTGAGAGCTCGGCCGACGGGACGCTTCCCCGGAACGAGCTTGCACGAGGGAGGAAGCGGCGCCGCCCCGCCGAAGTCGGCGGCGTGATCGTCCACCTTCGCCGATACTGGCGCCGGCGCGCGACGCTTCGCGCGTGGGCGCGAGGCGAGCTCGAGTTCGCCGGCGCGATGAGGAAGTCGTCCGCACGCCGGAGACGAGCGCAGATCGCACTGCGCTAGGCCGAAAGCCGAGGTCCGGGCAGCCTATTCGGGCAACCGCCGGAAAGCCTCGAGCAGCGCCTTCCGGAGCTCATCGGAGAGCGAGTCGTGCTCGATCCTGCCGCTCAGCGCGACGGTGGTGCGCATCTGCTCGAGGTACGTCCGGCAGCCCGCGCACCGCATCAGGTGCAGCTCGACGTGCTCGCGCGTCTCGGGTCCCAGCGCGTCCTCGAGGTAGTCGCTCACGAGCTCGACGGTCTCACGGCAGGTCGGCAGCCGTTCGCTCACCCCATGGAACCGTCACCGCCGGCAGTGGGGCGTTACACGGGCGGCGGACGGCCGTGCGTCCCTTCCGCCGCTGCGGCGGAGAAGTACTCCTCGAGCGCGCGGCGGACCCTCGACCGGGCCCGGTGAAGGAGGACGCGCTGGTTCCCCTCGCTGATGTCGAGGAGCGCGCAGACCTCGAGCGCCGGGAAGCCCTCGATGTCGCGCAGCGAGATCACCGCCCGCTGACCGGCCGGCAGCTGCTCCACCGCGCCGTCGACGATCGAGCGCACCTCGCGCGAGAGGAGCCGATCCTCCGGGATTCCGTCCCAGCGCTGCGGCTCCGCGCTCCAGTGCCCGGGCCAGGTCGGGTGCGAGCTGTCGAGGAAGCGCGCGGGGTCGACCGCTGACTCCTCGTCCGCCGGCGCGAGCGCGGAGAACGGCACGGTCCGACCCTCGCGCACGGCTCTCGTCTTCGCCGTGTTCGTCAGGATGCGGAAGATCCAGGTCTTGAGCGCCGAGCGGCCCTCGAAGCGCTCAAGGCCGCGCAGCACGCCGAGCCACGTCTCCTGCACCACCTCCTCGGCGACGGCATGGCTGGACACGTAAACCCGCGCGAGCCGCAGCATCGCCGGCGAGTACGCATCGACCGTCGCCGCAAACGCCGACTCGTCGCCGGCCCGGAGCGCCTCGACGAGGCGCAGCTCCCGTTCGCCAGCCGAGGGCGCCGTCGGCTCTGCCGGCGCGGGAGCCATGTCAGGCGCTCTCGTTCACGTTGCGAACAGGCCCTCAGGCCCGCTTCCAGTCGCGGAACACCTCGAGGTACGTCTCGCGCGCGCCGGCCGGAAGCGTCTCCTCACACAGCCGGCCCGTGAGCTCGATGGTGCGTCGCATCTGGTCGAGATACGCCTCGCAGCCCTCGCATTCGGCGAGGTGCTGCTCGAAGCGCCGCCCGTCCCGCCGCGGCAGCGCTCCCTCGAGGTAGTCGGTGACGAGCTCGACGAGCTCCTCGCAGCTGAGCTCGCCCGGCTTCCCGAGGAGCGTGCGCAGGCGCTGGTGCAGGCCCGGCATGCTCCCAGCGTACAACGCTCTCCGTCCGGAGGCGCCGCGCTCGCAGCCCGTCCCGGGCTGTCACCTGCACGGCTCGCCGAGCGACCAGGTGAAGCGCGTGAGCGTGCCCTTCGGGGCGAGCCCTCCGGGGCGCAGGCCCCGGCGAACGAGGGCCACCGGGGCGGGCGCGCGATCGGCGAGGGCGCCGCGAGCTCGTCCGTGCCGTCCGATCAGGTTCCGGGTCACGCTCATCTGAGCACGGCCGCCCGCCGCGTCGAGCGGCGCATCCAAGACCTCCCTCCCGGACGTCGGGGCCGGATCACCGGCCCCGACGCCTGTAACGAGCTGTTGCGGGCGAAGTCTGAGACGCAACAGCTCGAAGGAGACGAACATGACCGAACGACTCGACGTCGTGATCATCGGGGCGGGCCCGGGCGGCGAGGTCGCCGTGAACACGCTGCTCAAGGCGGGCAAGCGCGTCGGGCTCGTCGAGAACACCGTCATCGGCGGGGAATGCACGAACTGGGGCTGCATCCCGTCGAAGACGCTGCTGCGCCCCACCGAGCTTGCGGGCGAGTGCGAGGGCACGGCAGGGATCGGGACGCCGAGGCTCGACTTCGGCCCGCTGGCCGCCTACCGCGACTACATGGTCTCAGACCACGACGACTCGAAGCGGATCGGCAGCTACGAGGAGCGCGGCGTCACGGTGATCAAGGACACGGGCCGCATCGCCGGGACGGGGCGCGTCGAGGCGAACGGGCAGGTGCTCGAGACAGACGCCATCGTGGTCGCGACCGGGGCGGAGGCCGTGGTCCCGCCCATCCCGGGGCTGCGGGAGGCGGGCTTCTGGACGAACCGCGAGGCGACCGACGCAACCGAGATCCCCGAGAGCGTCGCCGTCATCGGGGGCGGCGTCGTCGGGATCGAGCTCGGCCAGTTCCTCGCGCGCTACGGCTCGCACGTCACCATCGTCCAGGGCCCTCCGCGCCTCGCCAACCGCGAGGCGCCCGAGCTCAGCGATGCGCTCGTCGACATCCTCGAGGCGGACGGGATCCAGCTCCGTCTCGGCGCACGCGCGACGGCCGTGCGGGTCGAGGGAGGCGAGAAGGTCGTGGTCCTCGACGACGGCAACGAGGCCCGCGGCACGGAGATCCTCGTGGCCACCGGCCGGCGGCCGCGGACGGAGGGAATCGGTCTCGAGACGGTCGGGATCGAGCCGGGGCGGCGAGGCATCGGGGTCGACGAGCGCTGCCGCGCGGGCGACGGGGTGTGGGCGATCGGAGACGTCACGGGGGTCGCCGCGTTCACGCACGTCGCCAAGTACCAGGCGCGGATCGCCGTGGCCGACATCTGCGGTCTGCCGGCCAAGGCCGACTACCGGGCGGTGCCGCGCGTGGTCTTCACGAGCCCCGAGGTGGCCGCGGTCGGGCTCACCGAGGAGGATGCGCGCGAGCAGGGAATCGACGCCGTCGGCGTGTCGCTCGACCTGCCCACCTCGATCGCCCGTCCGTACACCTTCGAGGAGCATCCGAGCGGGAAGTTCGGCGTGGTGGTCGATCGCGCCAAGCAGGTGCTCGTGGGCGCGTGGGCGGTCGCGCCGCTCGCCGGCGAATGGATCCACGCCGCCGTGCTCGCGATCCGCGCCGAGGTGCCCCTGACCGTGCTCAACGACACGATCTTCCAGTTCCCGACGTTCTCCGAGGCCTACGCCGCCGCGCTGCGGGCGCTCCCCGACGGGGCGCTTCCGCGAGAGATGATGGATCACTGCCCGCATCCGCGGATGGCGCGGCCGGTCCCGACCGTGCCCTGAGCTCGAGCAGCGGCACGAGGGAAGCCCTGCCGGGCGCGCGCACGACGGAGCGCGCTGCGAGCTGCCGCCGGCGCCGGCCGCACCGTCTCGGGTGGCATCCGCGGGTTCCGCTCGAAGAGCTAGAGGCTTGATGTGAAATAGGCGTGCGTCTGGGGAGGGCGTGCACCAAGGAGC
>CAZCIJ010000231.1:0-5471 GCA_964498265.1 uncultured Gaiellales bacterium
AGGCAGCAACAGGAGTCTAGGGAGGGCGCGGCCAGGGCGCGGCGAGCGTCTGGGCTGACTCGCCGCGCCCTGGCCGCGTTCTGCGCCTTACGCCTCCACGCGGTGCCAGCCGCCGCATGGCGGCGAGACGCAGTCCTCTCGTCGACTGCCGGCCGGAAGTAATCCGGATACGCCGCGACGACCGGATCATTCCGCCGCATCCGGTCTCCGACGCCGATGATCATCGCGCCCGACATTCCCGAAAGGCTGAGCCCGTCGACCGCCGGCACCGTAAGGCTCCGGACGCACACGACAGCATCCTCATCGGCGAGTCTCTCGGTGATCCTCGCGGTCGGCGCATCCTCGGGCACCGCGGCAAGCGCCTGCGCGAGCAGCTTCGCCTTCGCCTGCCGAATCGCGGGCGTCGACCAGTCAGCGGGGGCGAAGCTATCGACCGGCCAGCCGCGGGCGAGCACCTCGTCCTCGGGGATGCGATCGCCTTCGGCCACGACGTCGCCGTGCCCCCGGGTCATGCTCTGCAAGCAAACGAGCATGCGCGGCTCGGTGCTCGGCGGCGCCTCTGTCTTCTTCTTGGTGGATCTGACAGCCATCGTTACTCCTTCCGGGTTGCGAAACTATCCGCCTCGCGCAGAAGCGCGCGTGTCTTCCGTGCCGACAAGACCTCGTCCCTGAGCAGCGCCTCGGCCACGACCGTGACCATGCGAGCCGCCCTCGGGTTGAACAACAGATCGAACGTCAACGCCGCCAGGTAGTGCATATGCGCATCCGCGACACTTCCTGAGAGCCCGACCGCGAGAGAGGTGGCGCGTGCCCAGTCGCCGCTCGCGGCCGCCTCCTCTGACGTCATGGCCGCGTACCTGCGCTCGATCGCGTCGTGGCGCGCCCGTTCGGCCGGTCCGAGCGCCTCGAGGCCCGCTGCGAGCCGGCCGGCCTCTCTCTCGTCCTCCGTCACGGCCGGGCCGTAGCCGGCAGGCTCTCGGTCGGGGCGCAGCGCCTCGGCGGTCCGGCCCGCCAACAGGATGATGATGCGGGCCTCGACTGCCCGCCGCAGCCGTGCTGGGAGCAGTACCGCCGGCTTGCCGATGTGCCCCAACTCGTCGCGAGGAGCCCACGGGCCATTGTGGGATGCCCAGCCATTCGTGTGCTCGGCCGCGCAGGCGATCGACGAGGGGCCGAGAGCGACGCCCAACTCGTAGGCGGCGAACTGGTGTCCAGCCTCATGGAAGGCAACGCGCTGGCGCTCGGTGTCGTTCACCTTGAAACGCCGCCGGGTCATCGCCCACGCCCCCAGGTAGATTGTATGACAATCTTTGTCGCGAAAACGGGATGCGTGGTAGTGGGCGCTCGGAGTTTCCCCACGATGGCTAGGCGCCCCCCCTCGCTCGGGGCGCGTGGATCGAACCGTGGCACGAGCCGCACAGACTCGTCGTGTTGTCCAGGCTGGCCAGGCGGTGGTTTCCCTGAAGGCTGGGGTCTAGGTGGACGTGGCTCGCCCGTGCGCCGCAGTGCGCGCAAACGAAACCGTCGAGCTCGAGCCGAGCACGACGAACCTTCTGCCAATGCGCAGTCCAGACGCCGTGATGGCGGCTGCGCTCAGCTCTGCGGCGGTCGGCGGCTACCTGGCAGGAGGGGCACCGCAGTCCCTGCCCTCTTCGCCGGGGGACGATCGGGGTTGCCTTGCCGCATTCACAGCACGATGCGAGCCGCGGCTTGCGAGTCATCGTGGGCGCTCCTTTCCGTAGGTTGCGCTCAGACACGACGCTCACGTCCTGGGCCAGCGTTTCGGAATGACGCCTGACGAAGTCAAACCTGATTCGGCCCCAGCGGCGATGAGGCTTCGGTGGTTCGTCAGTCTTTACCGCGTACAGGTTCAGGCCAAGATGCGGCCGGGAGCAGGCCGCCGGGAAAGGAGTCATGAGATGACGCGGTACCTCGTTTCGTTCCCCAGCGGCGCGATGGATCACATTCCCGAAGAAGAGATGCCCGCCGTGGGTGAGGCCGCTCATGCGGTGGTCCAGGAAGCGATTGACGCAGGCGTGTGGGTTTTCGGCGGCGGTCTGGCCGAGGACGTGGATCCCGTCATGGTGGCCGGTGACGGGACGATCACCGCTGGCACCTACCCGCAGACCAAGGAGTTCAACGGAGGGTTCACCATCCTCGACGTGCCGTCGCGGGAAGCAGCCTTGCAGTGGGCCGCGAAGATCGCGGCCGCCTGCCGCTGCGCACAAGAGATCCGCGAGTTCATGCCCGACCCGGCGGTGGGCAACTGATCGGCCGGTCGGCTGCTCGACCGTCTCGGTACCCGAGCCGGTAGCCACCTGCCCAGGCGAGCTCGGCGAGCGCGCCGTCCGGCTCGTGACTCTGCTCCCACCAGCACGTGCGACAGACCTGGTGCTGCTCGAACAGCGGCCGGAACTGTCGGCCGCAGCGGGTACATGCCCGCCGTCGCGGCTGCGGCGCGGCGCTCACCGGCCATCCCCGGCGCGGCGTGAGCCAAGGGTGAGCCATCCGCGTGGCGCCAGTGTGAGCCGTAGCGCCACACCCTTAGGGTGGCGCACGGCACACGGGCGGGTCTGAAAAGAGGGCGTGAGCCACCCGTGAGCCAACGTTTTGGCGCACGGATTCACAGGTAATGCTCCGGGTTGAGCGCGTACCCGAGTGGCTCGTTCCGCTTTCGTCCTTCCTCGTTCGTCTTCACGAGCTGGCCGCGTTGCCAGCCGAGGTTGACGGCGCGCGTGAACGTGCCGTCACGCCGGCCGACGCCGACGCGCAGCGCGAGCACCGGGCGTTCGAGCGGGCCGTCGCGTAGCGCTTCGATGATTCGGGCGAGCAGCGCTTCGAGCTTGTCTTCGGCGACTGCGACGGCGCCTTCGTTGACGAGCTCGAGCCGCTCGTCGTCGTCGACTATGCGGACTTGGATCGGCTCGTGCGGGAGTGCGCGCCGGGACGCGCCGTGCTCGAGCGTGAAGACGCCGGGCTCTTTCAGTCGCAGATAGAGCAGGCCTTCTCAGCCGCCTGGCAATGCCTGCCGCCGTCCTGTGTGGCATGGCGAGGCAAGGCATGGGTCGGACGACGAGAGCCCCTTCGTGGTCGAGGGGCTCTCGCTCTTCTCATGCGCGTTCCGTGCGCAAGACGGCCCGCAACCCCGCATGGTTGCGCGAGAATCCCTTAAGAGCGACCTAAATCCCCTCCGGCGCTCGTGCCGACGGTCGCGGAGGCCCGGCTACCCGAAGCCGAGCGAGATGACGCCGCGGTCGATGAGCCGCTGGGTGAACGCCGCCGCGGGGAGCAGCTTCACGCCGTAGGCGTCGCGCAGGAACCACTCGAAGAACACGAACAGGCTCGAGCGCACCGCGTTGATCTTCTCGAGGCGCTGCAGGTCGTACAGCGCAAGCCTGGCGCGCAGGCTCGGGTCGGCCACGAAGGCCTCGACGAGCGCGTCGAGGTCGTCGTCCAGCTCGCCGACGAGCATCGTCGGCGTCGAGGCGTCCACGGGCCGGACGGCGGCGAGCCGCTCGCACAGCTCGACCCGGCTGGTCTCCCGTCGCCAGCGGGCGACGACGTGCGTCGCGGACGCCTCCACCACGTCGACCTCGTCGAGCTCGTCGTTGCAGTGCGCGGCGAACGCGGCGAGGATCTCGCCCTGCGTGAGCGTGCGCGTGGCCCACTCGATCGACCGGTCGGCGGCGGAGCCCGGCTGGGTCATGGGCACATTCTTGCCAGCCCTCTAGGATGCCGGGCAGCTCATCGTGAAGAGAGGAGACGGATGGCGGACCTCATCGTGATCGGATACGACAGCAAGGACAAGGCCGAGGCCGTCCTGGACGACCTCCTGGACATGGAGCGGGACTACCTGGTCGACCTCCAGGACGCCGCGGTCGTGTACCGGAGCGAGAAAGGCAAGCTCAAGGTCGTGCACCACGGCAGTCCCACGACCGCGGGCGCCGTGGGCGGCGCGTTCTGGGGCACGCTCATCGGGCTGATCTTCCTCGTCCCTGTGGCCGGGCTCGTGCTCGGAGGCGTCACCGGAGCGCTGGTCGGGAAGGGCATCGACTTCGGCATGGACGAGAACTTCAAGCGACAGGTGGGGGATCTCGTGAGCGAACCGGGGACGTCGGCGCTCATGTTCGTCGCGCGCCAGATGACGCCCGACAAGGTGCTTGAGGAGCTGAAGCCCTACGGAGGGACGGTGCTCCGTACGTCCCTGTCGCACGAGGACGAGGAGAAGCTCGTGGAGGCGCTCAAGAGCTGACCGAGGATTCCCGGCCCGCGATCACGAGCTCGTCCAGCCGAAGGTATCTCCCGGCCGAGATGGCCGCGAGCTGACGCCCGCAGCTCCCGGCGGCGTCGCCGCCGGGAGCTGCGTCGGCGACGACACACGGAATCCCGGCTCGTCGCAGCGCGCGCGCCTCCGCGAGCGCGTCGCGGAGCGGGTCTCCTCCCGGACGCAGCGCCGCGGTCGGAAGCCCATCCGTCACGGCGATGACCAGCGGGAGCGCGCTGGGACGCTTGCGCTGCTCCTGGCGGAGGAGGCGCCCCGCTCTCCGGAGCGCGTCCGCGAGCGGCGTGCGGCCGGCCAGCGGAACGGCCTCCAGGCGACGGCGCGCCAGCGTCGCGCTTCGCGTCGGCGGCAGGGCGACCGTGGCCTCCGCCAGGCCGCCCTTGAACGCGATGACCGCCACCCGGTCCCCGTGGCCGGTCGCGTCCTCGAGCAGCCGCAGCGTGAGCCCCTTCACCTTCTCGACCATGTGCTCGGCGTGGACCGAGTAGCTGTTGTCGACGACGAAGCACACGACGAGCGGCACGCGGTGCTCGCGGATCTTGCGCCGCAGGTCGTCGGGATCGATGCGCCGGCGCCCGCCGGCGGCTGCGGCGCGCAGCGTGGCGTCGACGGCGACGTCCGGGCCGGCTCCGAGGCGGTGCCGGGCGTACTTTCCGCGGCGCAGGCGAAGGCGCGACCGCGACCGGCGGCCGATGGCCCCGCGCTCGACGGTGTCCCGCCGGCGGGCCACGGAGAACGCAGCGTCGCCTGCGGCCTCGAGATCGTCGACGGCCGGCGGAGCGTCGGTCAGCTCGACGCTGGCCTCAGCGCCGGGCCCGCTTCCCGCCCCGCTTTTTTTGCCTCGACCTCCCGGTCGAGGACGTCCTCGAGCGCCCGTTCGAGCTCGACGCGAGTCAGCTCGGGAGCCGGTGCGAAGGGATCGACGGGCAGGCGGTGGCCGAGCGCGAGCTCGCCCGCGTCCACGACGTCCGCGGGCTCGACTCGCGGCCGGCCGGCGAGCGCGGCCAGCGCCTTCGCGCACTGGAGCACCGTGACGTCCGCCCGGTGGCTGGCCGTCCCCAGGCGCAGGACGAGACCGGCGATCGCCTCGTACAGCTCGTCCGGCACCGCGACCGAAGCGATCTCGCGGGTGACTGCGCGAAGCCTCGAGGCGAGCCGATCCTGCTCCGCCTGCCAGCGCGCTGCGAAC
>CAZCIJ010000232.1:0-5470 GCA_964498265.1 uncultured Gaiellales bacterium
CGAGACCTTCGCGGCGAACCACGAGGCGATACTCGAGTGTTTCGCTGCCTAGCCAACGGGTCCCCGATGGGCCGAGACGCGGTTTGGCCGTCTAGGTCAGCGACGTGGCCTCGATCCCGCGGGCGGCGGGCAGGACCTCCTCTGCGAACCGCTGCGCCAGCTCGAACAGCTCCTCGATCGATCCGGAGCGACAGTCGAAGTGCATCGTGACGTGGGAGTAGCCGTGGGCGGCGAAGCGCGCGAGGTCGTCGATCACCTGCTCCGCGGTCCCCGTCAGCGTCGGGCGCTCGTCGCGGCGCGCGAGCTCGTGCGACGCGTCGACCACGAGGCCGGACGCGAACGCGTACAGGCGGAAGCCCGTGAGGTCGCGCTCGACGCGCTCGCCCTCTGCGCGCACGGCGTCTCGCAGGCGGTCGTACCGGCCGGGGTCGCCGTTCGTATCGAGGAACATCGGGTAGAGGGCGTCGGCGCAGCGGGCCGCCCGGCGCGCGCCGGCAGACGTGACGGCGCCGAACACGATCGGCGGATGCGGTTTCTGCACCGGCTTCGGGTCCATCGAGACGTTCTCGATCGTGAAGAAGCGTCCCCGGTGCTCGAGCCAGGGTTGGGTCCACGCCTTCTTGAAGATCTCGACGCACTCCTCGGTGATCGCCCCGCGATGCTCGAAGCTCGCCCCAACAGCCGCGAACTCCTCGGGGTCCCAGCCGCTGCCGACTCCGACGATCAGCCGGCCATTCGAGAGGACGTCGATCGTCGCGAACTGGTGCGCGCTCGACAGCGGGTGCCGGTACGGCGCGATGTGGACCGAGGACGCCATGCGGACGCGCGTTGTGCGCGCGGCGATCGCGCCCATCGTGACGACGCCATCGAGCATGTTCGGACGCTCGGGATAGGCTCGCGCGCCCGACTCGTTCGCGGTGTGGTAGGTCGAGACGGTACGGCCCATGACCACGTGGTCGGAGAGCCAGAGCGAGTGGTAGCCGAGCCTCTCGGCGAGGTCAGCGAGCTCGAGCGGGCGCATGTCGTCCGGGTCGAGCCGCTGGAGGAAGAAGTCGCGCTCGCTCCGGACGAGCAGCCCGTGGGTGCTCATGGTAAGCCCGATGTCCATGCGGGACTCCCGCTAGCCCTCGAAGAAGGGCCGGCGCACCCAGCCCTCCTCGAGCGGGCTCACCGTCTGGCAATCGAGCCGCACCTCCGAGAATCTCCACCCGTCCGGCTCCCGCCGGTAGCGGTCGGTGTAGCGGCCCGTCAGCCAGATGGCCTGAGGCCCCGCCTCGCCCGCGATCGTGCACGGCTGCCAGAGGTACCAGCGCCCGGTCGCCGTCTCGAGGTCGTCCGCGACCTCGACGACCGGCGCCACCATGTAGTGGAGCGCCCAAAGGATGCGGCTCGACACCCCGGCGAAGAAGCCGCGGATGGCGTCGATCCCCTCGTAGCGGCCGAAGCGCTCCCCGCCGTCCCAGACGGCCTCGCGCGTGAAGAGCGGATCCATGCGGTCTGGGTCGTACCCCGTGTCGCAGATCTCGGCGTAGCGGGCCTTCAGAGCGCGGATGTCCTCCATCGCCTCGAGCCGCCCGAGCCGTGCCTCCAGGTTGCCGGTCATCTCTGCACCTCCTCGAGTCGCGCAGCGCGATCTTCCCACGTCCTCAAGAGAGAGGTAGCGCCATGACATACGTTGGGAAGGAGGTTCCCAGCCTGACGAACGCGAGGCTCGTCGCCGGCAAGGGGACCTTCGTCGACGACATCTCCCTCCCCGGGACGACCTATGCCGCCGTGCTGCGCAGCCCATACGCGCACGCGCGCATCCGCTCGGTCGGCACGACGCGGGCAGCAGCGCTGGACGGGGTGCTCTGCGTCGTGACTGGGGTCGAGGTCAAGGAGCGCATGAACCCGATTCCCGAGACCTACGACACGGCCGCGGTCGGCGCGAAGGGCGTGAAATGGTATGCGCTCTGCGTCGACCGGGCCCGCTACGTCGGCGAGGCGGTCGCTGCGGTCGTGGCCGAGGACCGGTTCACCGCGTACGCGGCGCTCGACCTCATCGAGGTCGACTACGAGGAGCTACCGGTCGTCGCCGATCCGGAGGAGGCGATGAAGCCCGGCGCGCCGCTCGTCGAGCCCGACTGGGGCGACAACATCATGGCTGGTCGCGACATCGTCCTCGGCGACCCGGACGCCGCGTTCGCCGACGCCGACGGCGCCGTCAGCGGCTCCGTCCGCTCGAGCCGCATCACGGGCACGGCGATCGAGCCGAGGGGGTGCATCGCGTCGTACGACCCATACGCGGACACGCTCACCTTCTGGGACTCGACCCAGAATCCCCATCCGCTCCGCAACTACCTCGCGGAGGCGCTCGGCATCCCCGACACCTCCGTGAGGGTGATCCAGCCGAACGTCGGCGGGGGCTTCGGCCTCAAGATCCCCACCTTCCAGGAGGAGCCCCTCGTCGCCTACCTGTCCCGGAAGCTCGGCCGGCCGGTCAAGTGGATCGAGGAGCGGAGCGAGAACTTCCAGACCGGCGGGCACGCACGCGACACCCGCTTCCGCTACGAGGCTGCGTACAAGAAGGACGGCACGGTCACCGGCATCCGCCTCACCGTGATCGCCGATGTCGGGGCGCCGTCCGCGCTCTGCGGCTGGGGCATGTCGTTCGTCACCTGGTACTGCCTGCCGTGCGTCTACAAGATCCCGAACTCCGAGACGCACCTTCGCTCGGTCGTGACGAACAAGTGCCCCTGGAACGCCTACCGCGGCTACGGCAAGGACGCGGCCTCGTTCCTCATGGACCGGATCATGGACCGCATCGCGAGTGAGACCGGGCTCGACCGGGCTGAAGTCCGTTTCAAGAACTTCATCCCGCCCGACGAGTTCCCCTACCCCCAGGTCTCCGGCGCGATGCTCGACAGCGGGAACTACGCCGAGGCGCTGCGAACGGTGCTTGAGATGGTCGGGTACGAGACCTTTCCTCGCCTGCAGGAGGAGGCGAGGAACGAAGGGCGTTACATCGGCCTCGGCATCGGCCAGGAGCTGATTCCAGAGGGGTGCTCCATGCCGGGCTCGCTCCTCCTGAACGGTTGCGACGGCACCGAGGTTCGTGTGAGCCCCACCGGCGAGGTGAGCGTGCTCACCGGCGTCACGTCGCCCGGCAGCGGCAACGAGACCGGAATCGCGCAGATCGTGGCCGACGCGCTCGGCTGCAAGCTCGAGCGTATCAGGGTCATCCAGGGCGACACGGAGTCGTGTCCCTGGGGGTTTGGGAACTACAGCGCGAGGAGCATCATCATCGGCGGGTCGGCGGCGCACCTAGCCGCGACGGAGGTTCGCGAGAAGATGCTGCGGGTGGCCGCGAGCATGCTCGAGGCGGCTGCCCAGGATCTCGAGGCGGCCGACGGAAGGATCTTCGTCCGCGGGGCTCCCGACCGGTCGCTCACGATCGAGGAGGTCGCCGCGGAGGTCTACCGCAACCCGCATGGACCGAACATGGAGGGAGTCGAGCCGGCGCTCGAGGCGCAGCGGCACTTCAGGATCGCGAACGTCTACCACCAGCCGGAGAAGCAGGGGCGTTTCAGCGCCTACCCGTCGTGGCCGAACGGCGTCGCCGCCTGCGTCGTCGAGGTCGACCCGGACACGGGGTTCGTCGAGATCCTCCGCTTCTCCATGGTGCACGACGCGGGCAGGATCGTGAATCCGCTCCTCGCCGAGGCGAACCTCCACGGCGGGATCGCCCAAGGAATCGGCGCTGCGCTGTACGAGCGGATCGCCTACGACGAGCAGGGGCAGCCCCTGACGGCCACGTTCATGGACTACACGATCCCGACCGCCGTGGAGGTTCCCACGCTCGAGCTCGGGCACCAGGAGACGCCGACTCCCTTCACTCCGCTCGGGACGAAGGGAGTCGGCGAGTCGGGCGTCGGAGCTCCGCTCGGCGCCGTCTGCAGCGCGATCGAGAACGCGCTCCCCGAGCTCGACCTCCGTCTGACCGAGCTGCCGCTGACGCCGTATCGCGTATGGGAGTCGATCGAGGAGGCGCGCGCACGGCGCGGCGCTGCGGAGAGCGCGGTGGCCTGATGCTCACGAAGGAGTTCGCGTTCCACGCACCGGAGGAGCTAAACGAGGCGCTGGGGCTGCTCGGCGAGGGCGGGATCGTGAAGCCGCTCGCCGGCGGCATGAGCCTCGTGCCGGCGATGAACCTGGGGCTCGTACGGCCCGATACGGTCGTCTCGCTGAACCGCATCGGCGGCCTGGACTACGTCGAGGACGTCGGCGCCAGCGTGAGGCTCGGCGCGATGGTTCGCCACGACCGAGTGGCGGCGGATCCCGTCGTCAGGACCGCGTTGCCGGCGCTTGCGACGGCTGCGTCGGTGATCGGGGACGTGCAGATCCGCCACAGGGGGACGCTCGGCGGTAGCCTCGCGCACGCCGACCCCGCCGCGGACTACCTGCCCGTCATGGCCGTCCTTCGCGCGACGCTGAGGCTGAGGAGCTCCCGGGGCGAGCGCGCCGTCCCGGCGCGGGACTTCTTCGTTGACATCATGCTCACCGACCTGCGACCGGACGAGCTCCTCGTCGAGGTCGAGCTGCCGAAGCTGGCGGAGGGCGCGGGCGCCGCGTACCTGAGGCTCGCCCGGGTGGAGGGAAGCTTCCCGATCGTCGACGCCGCCGCGGTCGTCGAGGGCGTCCGGCCGACGATCGCGATCGGCGGCGCCACCGGCGCTCCCGTGCTCGTCGAGCCCGATGTAGACGTGACAGACGGGCCCTCGCCGGAGGCGCTCGCGGCGATCGGCGAGGTGGCCCACACGGCCTGCGAGGACGCCTACGGCGACCTCAACGGCTCCGCGGAATACCGACGCCGGCTCGCACAAGTCCTCGCGCGGCGGGCGGTGGAGACCGCGCTCGCCGCGAGATCGTCCTGAGGGGAGGGAGGATGCGACGCTCGATCGGGTTTACCGTCAACGGCAGGAGCCAGTCGCTTCAGATCGACACCCGCGCCACGCTGGTGCAAATGCTCCGGGAGAGCCTCGGCCTGACGGGGACGCACGTGGGCTGCGCGACCGGCAGCTGCGGGGCCTGCACGGTCATGCTCGACGGCAGGACGGTCAAATCCTGCTGCCTGCTCGCCGCAGACGTCGAGGGCCAGGAGGTGACGACTATCGAAGCACTCAGCTCGAGCGCCCTCGACCTCCATCCGATCCAGCGTGCGTTCGTCGAGAACCAGGGGCTGCAGTGCGGCTACTGCACGCCGGGCTTCGTCATGTCGACGGTCGAGCTCCTGCGAGAGACCCCCGAGCCGACCGAGCTCGAGATCCGGCGCGCGATCGAGGGCAACCTCTGCCGCTGCACCGGCTACCAGCTGATCATGAAGTCCGTCATCGACGCAGCCAGGCGGATGCGCGATCCGACCGGCCCCGCCGCGCAGGCCTCGGGCTGAGGAAGCATGCGGGTCAGCGAGCAGCGAACGTTCCCGCGGCCG
>CAZCIJ010000233.1:0-5462 GCA_964498265.1 uncultured Gaiellales bacterium
CGGCCCGCACGGCCGCCTCGAGGTCGTTCGGCGTGGCCGGGTCGTTCGGCGTGGCCGGCGACACGGGCAGCTCGCCGCCTACGGAGGACCGACGTCGGTCGTCACATGCGGAGCATGCCGAACGGCACGTGCCCGGTGAGGGCGACGGGCGCCGGGCCACGGGAAGGCGATGGCCGCGACGCCCGTCTGGAGGAGGAGGAGGAGGGCTTTCCGCCTAGAGCCTACCCGAGCCGAGCACGGTCCAAACGCCGCCGGCCGGCGAGCTCCGATCGTCCGACAATCGGAGGGGGTCCTGTACAGTGCACCGACCGACGAGGCGTGCGGGATCACGCCCCACGAGCCCAGAGCCGACGGAGGTGCTGGCATGACGAGCGTCCTTTCGCCCCAGGTCTCGGAGACCGCTCTCGCCCGGGCCGTCGAGCGCTTCGCGGGCGTCCTCGGGTCCGAGCGGGTGCTGACCGATCCGGAGGACTTGCGCGAGTACCGCGACCCGTTCGAGCCGCCGACCTGGGAGGACTACACGGCGTCCGCCGTGGTCATGCCCGAGACGGTGGAGGAGATCCAGGAGATCGTCCGCATCGCGAACGAGTCGAAGGTGCCGCTCTGGACGCACGGGCAGGGTCGCAACAACGGCTACGGGGGGCCGGCGCCACGGGTCAAGGGCTCGATCGTCGTCAGCCTCCGCAACATGAACAAGGTGCTCGAGATCGACGAGGAGTGCGCCTACGCCGTCGTCGAGCCGGGGGTGCGCTGGTTCGACCTCTACGAGGCCATCAAGGCGGGCGGTCACAGGCTCATGCTCTCGATCGCCGACGTCGGCTGGGGGAGCGTGGTGGGCAACTCGCTCGACAACGGCGTCACGTACATGCCCAACGGGGCCGACTTCATGGCGCCGTGCGGGCTCGAGGTCGTGCTCGCGAGCGGCGAGGTGCTGCGGACCGGGATGGGAGCGATGCCGGGGAACCGGGCGTGGCACGTGTACAAGCGCGGCCTCGGCCCGACGCTCGACCCGCTGTTCATGCAATCGAACTACGGGATCGTCACGAAGATGGGCGTCTGGCTCATGCCCTACCCGGAGTGCTACATGCCCCTCTGGCTTCGGGTCTGGAACGAGGACGACCTGGGCCCGGTGATGGACACGCTGCGCACGCTGCGCCTCGATCGGACGATCGAGGGCGTTCCGTCGATCTACAACACCCTCGTGCTCGCCTCCGTCATGACGAGGCGCAGCAAGTGGTACCAGGGCGAGGACCCGATCCCGGATGCCACGATCGACGAGATCGCCCGCGAGCTCGAGGTTGGTCGCTGGAGCATGCGCTTGGGGCTCTGGGGAGACGAGGCGGTCGTCGACTATCGGTTCCGGAAGATCAAGGAGGCCTTCGAGCGGATCCCGGGAGCGGATGTCCGCGGGCAGAAGTGCGCCCCCGAGGACATCCCCGACCTCGAGCATCCGGGCGACCGCGTCCAGGGCGGGGTTCCCAGCCTCGACTGGAACTACATGACGGGCTGGTACGGCGGTGAGGAGGGCGGTCACATCGGCTTCTCGCCGGTCGCGCGTCTGACCGGCAGCGAGGGGCTCAAGGTGCACCGGCTCCTGCGCGGCCTCGTCGAGAAGCAGGCGAAGCTCGACTACATCGCCGGGCTGCTCGCCATCGGCGCGCGGAGCTTCGTCAACGTCACGATGGTCATCTTCGACACGAAGGACGAGGCCCAGACACGGCGCGCCTACGACACATGCAAGCTGCTCGTCCGGGAGTCGGCGAAGCAGGGGTACGGCGAGTACCGTGCCCACCTCGACTTCATGGACCTGGCAGCGGAGCAGTACAGCTTTGGCGACCACGCGTACCGCCGCTTCTGCGAGACGATCAAGGACGCGGTCGACCCCAACGGCATCCTCGCGCCGGGCCGGCACGGCATCTGGCCCGAGTCGATGCGGAACGGCCGCTAGCAGGAGGAGAGCCGGCTCGCGGCGCCCCCGTGGCCGGGCGTGCCCGGCCACGGGAGGCAGGGCCGCCCGGCATCTGCGAGGGAGGGAGGTCGAATGGCGGTGCGGACGACGGTCGTGGGCTCCTGGTGGTGGCCCGAGGAGCATGCCGGCGAGCTCGCGCGCTACCACGCCGGCGAGCTCGGCGCCGAGGAGGGCGTCGAGGTGCTCGACCGCTGCGCGGCGACGGCGATCCGGGAGCAGCGCGAGCTCGGACTCGACGAGTGGACGGGCGGCGAGTACTTCACGTTCAACTTCGTCAACCACATCCAGAAGCGCCTGGCGGGAATCGAGGTCGACCGCGAGGGCGTCAACGAGCTGTTTGACTACGACGACGTCCCGCACGCGCGCATCGTCGGCGAGATCGACGCGCCGGACGGACTGGGGTACGCGGAGGCGTTCGGGCGTGAGAGCCGGCTCCCCGGAGGCGTCGCGAAGGCGACCGTCGTCACCCCGCTCGAGGTGACCGCCCACGAAGCGGACCAGCCCGATCTCCTCGAGCCGCAGCTCCCGAGGGTCACGGAGATCGTGAACCGCGAGCTGCGCGAGCTCGCCGAGGCTGGGTGCGCTCACGTCCAGCTCGACGCGCCCGTCGTCGGGATCGCGCTGAACATGGAGCGGATGAGCGTGGACGCAGCCGCCGAGATGCTCGCAGCCTGCTTCGAGGGGGTCGGGGCCACCAGGGGCCTGCATCTGTGCAACGGGAACCTGAAGGGCAGGCCGGCCTCCGCGGTGCTGCGCAACGCGACGTGGGTACCGCTGCTCCAGCGGCTCGAAGGCGTCGTAGACGTCGCCAATGTCGAGGCGAGCTACTTCAGCGAATGGATGGAGCGCGAGGGCTTCCGTGACCTCCCGGCCGGGATGCAGCTGGCCGCCGGCATCGTGGACGAGGCCAACTACTGGGTCGAGCCCGTGACGAAGATCAGGGAGCGGGCGGCCGGCTGGGCGCGCGTCGTGGGCGAGGAACGGCTGTGGATCTGCCCGTCGTGCGGCTTCGGACGCCACCCCGCGCGCGACCGGCCGGTGCTTCGCGCCAAGGTTGAGAACATGGTGGAGGCGGCCCGGACGCTCTAGACTCGCTCGTGCTCCAGTCGGACCCGATTGCCGGACGGGTCATGGACGACGAGCGCGTCGCCGTCGCGCGCGGTCTCGGCGCCGTTGGCCTCGAGCCGCCCGACGAGCTCGCCGAGCGCGCGCTCGCCGGGGAGATCGAGCGTGAAGTGCCGCAGCCCCGCGGCGTCAGCCGGAGGGCGAGGGGCGCCCGCGCCGGCCCACGTGTTCACGGCGATCAGATGCGGCACGTTGCCCGGCACGACGACGTCCGCCATCCCGATCGCGGGGGAGAACCAGCCCTGCGCGAAGCCGAGGAGGTCGCGGTAGAAGCCCATCGCCTCCCCGAGATCGGCGACGTGCAGGTGCACGTGGCCGATCCTCGCCCCCGGCGCGAGCGGCGCGGCGAGGTCGGCCGTGCGTCCGAGCTCGGACAGGAGCGAGTCGAGGTCGAGGGGATCGCGGCCGGAGCGCAAGTTGCCGTCCCTGTCGCGCGCCCGCGGCATCCCGTCGACGAGCAGCAGCTCGCCGCGCTCGGGCGTCTCGAAGGTGAGCTCGACGCCGTTGCCGTCGGGGTCCCAGAGGTAGGTCGTCTCCGTGACGAGGTGGTCGGTCGGAGCGTTCGGGTACCGCAGCGAGAGGAGCCGCGCGATGGCGCGCGCGAGCTCCGCTCGCCTCGGCACGTGGATCGCCAGGTGGTAGAGGCCGGTGGTGTGCGGGACGACCGGCCGGGCCGCGCCCGGATGGAGCACGACGAGCTCACGGGCGCCCGCCGCGAGGCGCAGCTCCGGCCCGGGCGACTCGAGGGCCTTGAGCCCGAGCGTCTGCGTCCAGAACGCGAGCGCTCGTTCGGCGTCCGTGACCGCGAGGTGGACGGGGCCGAGCGCCGCGACCGTGCGCTCGTCGATCGTGGTCTCGCTCATGCGGCCGGCGCCGGCTTCCGTCGGAGTGTCGGGGTCGGGTGTCCCGCGCGGATGAGGCTCGGGCACTCCGCAAGGCCATAGCCTAGAGGCGCTAGCCTGCTACGCGTACGCGGCGGGTCCTCGAGGAGCTGTCCTCTCGACGAAGGAGATGTGAATTCGTGTCTGCCGCCACCCCCTGGGACGCGCCGAGCGCAACGACGACGCAGCAGCCCGAGCCAACCGCCGAGGATCTGGTCGCGCGGGCGATCGCGCTCCGTCCCAGGCTGATCGAGAGCCAGGCGCGGGCCGAGGAGCGGACCTACTACTCGGAGGAGATGCACGAGGAGTTCGTGGAGGCCGGCTTCTACCGGATGTTCATGCCGCGCCGCTACGGGGGCTACGAGGTCGACGTGCCGACCTTCATGAGAGTGATCGTCGAGCTCGCGCGGGGGTGCCCGGGGACCGCGTGGTGTCTCGCTCTTGCCTCGAACCACGCGCTGATGGTGGGCTCGTGGTTTCCCGAGCGAACGCAGGACGAGGTCTTCGAGGGCGGGCGGTTCATCTGCGCGTCGGTCGCGGCGCCGCTCGAAGGGCTCGCGACACCCGTCGACGGGGGCTGGGAGCTCAACGGCAAGGTCTCGTACTGCTCGGGCATCCCGTACTCGACCTACTTCATGGGGCAGGCGCTGACCCAAGGAGACGGGGACGACGGCGCCCCCGGCCCCATGCTCCTGTACGTCGCCCCGCGCGGCGCCTGGAGGATGCTCGACGACTGGGGCGACCTGCTCGGCCTCAAGGCGAGCGGGTCGCAGAGCATCGTGTTCGAGCACGGCCGCGTCCCGGCGCACTACGTGCTCGAGAACACGGCGATGGTCGACGTGGACGTGAGCGGCGGGACGCCGGGCGTTCGCCTCCACGGGAATCCGATGTACGGAGGGCGGGCGTTCGGCATCTTCACGATGTGCCTCGCGAGCGTGCTCGTCGGCGCCGCCTACAACGCGCTCGACGAGTACGAGACGCTGCTCGGCACGCGGACAACGCCGGTGCCTCCGATCGTGCCGCGCCGGCTGGATCCGGACTTCCAGCGCTACTTCGGAGCCGCATGGGCGAAGATCGCGACAGCCGAGGCCGCGCTGCGCAACTGCGCCGAGCAGTACATGGAGCTGTGCCGCCGTCAGGCCGAGCAGGCAGTCGAGTTCTCCTACGAGGACGATATGCGCCTCGGGTGCATCGCGCGCGAGGTGATGATCCAGTGCTGGGAGACGGTCCAGAGCGACCTCGTGCGGACGGTCGGCGCGAGCCTGATTCGCTCGGGCGAGCGGATGGAGCGCATCTACCGGGACCTGTCCATCGGCAACGCCCATCGCAACACGTCCCTTCGCGACTGGGCCTTTCGCGAGCTCGCGTGCGCGCACCTGGGCATTCCCACCGAGACGCACGGCAACCTCCTCCTGCGCCGGCCTTCCATGCGCTCGCAGGAAGCCTGACGGGGGAAACGAGCTGCTCGGACGCCGTCGTTCCGACGG
>CAZCIJ010000234.1:0-5449 GCA_964498265.1 uncultured Gaiellales bacterium
CACCCGCAGACACACCCGCGTCCACACCGGCGGACGCGCCGACCGATCCCGTCGGCGTGCGGTACGTCTGGAACTCGAACTACCGCGGCATCCGCTTTCCCGAGGAGGAGACCGTCGTCCTTCGCATCGAGGCGCCGCAGCGGCCCCTCTACTGGCGCGCCACGACGCTCGACGAGTTCACCGGCGTGGGCTGGCGCGAGCAGCTCGACCCGGTCGGACCGGCGGTCGAGGGAAGCCAGCTCGAGGCGCTCGACGACCCTCTGCTCCCTGACCAGGCCCGTGACGAGGAGGCGTGGGTGCGCCAGGACGTGACGGTCGAGGCGCTCGCCGACACGCACCTCATCGCGGCCGCGCATCCCGTGCGCTGGCGACCCGGCCGGCAGGCTCCCGTGCAGTACGCCCAGGGCGGCATCGTGGTGGCGCCTGAAGGGCTCGTGCCGGGAGCGACGTACACGGTCTGGAGCTACGCGCCTCAGGTGAAGCCGAAGGAACTCGCGCCCCTGCCGGCCGACTACCCGACCGAGGTCGCCCGGTACCTCGAGGTCGTCCCGGGCGTCCGCTTCCCGGCGTTCGGCGTGCCGAGGCGCGGCGAGCGCGTCGAGGCGTTGTTCGCCGAGCGGGCGGACGATCTCCTTCTCGCCGAGTACGAGCCGCTGTACCGGGAGGCGCGGCGCATCGCCGAGAACGCGGCCAGCCCCTACCTGGCGGCCGTGTCGCTCGAGGCGTGGCTGCGCGACAGCGGCGGGTTCGTCTACGACGAGCAGCCCGAGCAGCCGTTCGACGCCACGCCGCCTCTCGTGGACTTCGTCCTGCGGACGCGCGAGGGCTACTGCCAGCAGTACGCCGGCGCGATGGCGATCATGCTGCGCCTCCTCGGCGTCCCGGCGCGCGTCGGGGCCGGCTTCACGAGCGGGAGCTACGACGAGCGCCGGGGCGAGTGGGTGGTCACGGACCACAACGCCCACACCTGGGTCGAGGTGTACTTCCCCGAGTACGGCTGGCTGCCGTTCGATCCGACGCCGGGCCGCGGCGAGCTCGGCGCCGACTACTCGACCGCGTCGAGCGCGTTCCCCACCGGCGTGGGCCCCAGGGACGCGCTCGGCGTCGATCCCGACCAGCTGTCGGCGATCCTGCGGCAGCGGTTTGGAGGCCTTCCCGGCGGCATCGGTCCGGCAGTGGGCCCCGTGGCCGCGAGCGGAGACGGAGGCTCCGGCATCGGCGTCGCCGGGCTCGTCGCCATCGTGCTCGGGAGCGTCCTGGCGCTCTTCCTCGGCGCCAAGGCGCTCCGCCGCGCGCTGCGCTTCCGCTCCCACGACCCGCGGCGTCTCGCCGGCGCATGCCGACTGGATCTCGTCGCCTTCCTGGCCGACCAGGGGGTGACGGTGTCCGAGAACGTGACGCTCGAGGAGCTCGGAGCGTTCGTCGAGCGCGAGTACCGGGTCAACGCGATACCGTTCGTCCGCGCGACGCGCGCCGCCCGCTTCGGCCAGCCTGCTGCCGCCGCGGAGCAGGCGGACGTCGCGCGACGGGAGCTCCGCACGCTCCTGCGTGCGCTCCGGGTCCGGCTGGGAGCCGCGAGCCGGATCCGAGGAGCGCTCAGCCCGAGGTCGCTGGCCGTCTGAGGCCGGCGTCTGGTGAGAGCGTAGGGGCCGGGCATGCCCGGCCCCTACACTGAAGGCATGTCAGAGACGTACGAGCTGTACCAGCAAGGCAGGCGGCACCTCGCCTCGGGCCACGCGGCGCAGGCGACCGTGGCCCTCGAGAAGGCCAAGAGGCGCGAGCCGCGCAAGGCGTCGATTCGGGAGGCGCTCGGAATCGCCTACTTCCGCATCCGGCGCTTCGAGGAGGCCGAGCAGGAGTTCCGCGCCGTGCTCGAGCTCTCGCCGGTCGACGACTACGCGCACTTCGCGCTGGCCCGCTGCCTCGACAGGCAAGGACGACCGAGGGAGGCCGCCCCGCACTACAAGCTCGCCCACTGGCTGCGTCCCGACCGCGACGACGAGCCCGAGGCCCGCCGATGAGCCTCTACGAGCGCCTCGCGAGCCTCGAGCTCGAGATCGCAGGCCACCGTCTCGAGCGGCGGGAGCTGGCGGTGTCGAGCGGGTTCACCCGCGTGACGACGACCCTCGTCCTCGCGGGTCGGGACCAGGAGGGGCGCGGGGAGGACGTGACCTACGAGCCGGCCGACCACGACGTCTTCCCCGCGCTCGACATGCGCGGCCGGACGACGGTCGCCGAGCTTGCGGATCGGCTGGACGGCGCCGACCTCTTCCCGGCGGGGGAGCCGAAGTGGCCGGCGTCGCGCGACCACCGCCGCTGGGCGATCGAGAGCGCGGCGCTCGACCTCGCGCTGCGCCAGGCGGGGACGTCGCTCGGCGACGCGCTCGGACGCCCGTACCGTCCGGTGCGCTTCGTCGTCTCGACGCGGCTCGACATCCGGCCCTGGCTCGAGCTCGACCCCTCGCTCGAGTTCAAGCTGGATCCGACGAGCGAGTGGGATGCGGAGACGATGCGGGCGATCGCGGCGACGGGCCGCGTGCGCGTCCTCGACTTCAAGGCGTACTACCAGGGGACCGGGGTCGACCAAGAGCCGGATCCGGCGCTCTACGCCGCATGCGTCAACCTGTTCCCGGACGCCGTCATCGAAGACCCGGCGCTCGACGCCGCCGTCCGGCGGGGGCTCGACGGCGCGCTGGAGCGCCTGTCGTTCGACGCGCCGATCCATAGCCTCGCCGACGTCGACGCGCTCGAGCTCTCCCCGCGCTACCTCAACATCAAGCCGTCGCGGTTCGGAACCGTTGCCCGGCTGCTCGAGTGCATCGAGGCCTGCGAGGCGCGCGGCGTCGTGATGTACGGCGGCGGCCAGTTCGAGCTCGGCCCAGGCCGCGGCCAGATCCAGGCGCTCGCGAGCCTCTTCCACCCCGACGCTCCGAACGACGTCGCGCCCGGCGGGTACAACGCGCCGGAGCCGCGAGCCGGGCTGCCTCGGAGCCCGCTCGACCCGCCCCCGCGGCCGGCCGGCTTCTCCTTCGAGGACGCGGGGTAGCGGTGGCGGCGCGCCGAGCGCCCCCCATCGCGCTCGCCGCGCTCGTCGCACTCGCCGTGCCGGCCGTCCTGCTCGGAAACGGGCTCTGGGTGCTGACGAACGAGTGGTACGTCCACGCCGAGTACGCCCGGCCCGGCTTCCCCGACGACCGCTACGGCTTCACGAAGGAGCAGCGAACCGAGCTCGCGCTCGTCGGCCTCGACTCGATCCGCCCGTTCAACGGGGACGGCGTCCAGGTGCTCCGCGAGGCCCGGCTTCCGGACGGCAGCGCGGCCTTCACCGAGCGGGAGGTCTTCCACATGGCCGAGGTGCGCGGGCTCGTCGGGAAGGTGCTGCTCGCGCACGCCGTCGCGCTCGGAGCGATCGCCCTCGCGTGGCTCCTGTCGCGGCGCCTCCGCCTCGCGGGGGTCATGACCCGCGGCCTCGTCGGCGGCAGCGCCCTGACGCTCGGGATCGCAGCCGTGCTCGGCGTCTACATGCTTGCGAACTTCGACGGGTTCTTCGTCCAGTTCCACGAGGCGCTCTTCACGGGGGACACGTGGCGCTTCCCGTCGAGCGACACGCTCATCCGCCTCTATCCGGACGCCTTCTGGAGCGACTTCGCGGGGGTGCTCGCGGGCCTCACGCTGGCGCAGGCGCTCCTGCTCGGCGGTGTCCTCTGGTGGCGCCGCCGCTCGGCTGCCAGGCGCGTCGCGCCGGCGGCGGCGACGGGCGCGCGACCCTCTGCCTGACGGTCGCCTGGCGAAGCGAGGCCCGGCGGGCGGCTGGTGCTCTCCAAGCGTCAGCACAGTCATGTGCATGGCCACCCTCGACGGCGTACCTGTCGTTGAGGTCGATCGGGAGACGACGTCCTCGCCGGCGAGCCGTGAGCCCGCGCTCTGAGGAGGCTCAGCCGGCCTTGCCGGCGACGGTGCCTTCGGCGGCGCTCTCGATCCGCGCCACCTCGTCCCTGGGCGCGACCCGCCAGAACTGCGGCAGGACCTGGTCGAAGCGCTCGAGGAGGTCGCGGCCGCGGACCGACCCGGTGAGCTCGACGTGGCGCTCGAGCAGCTCGCGGAGGGCTGCCGCGTCGGCCGCCACCAGTCGCTCCGCGCCGACGAGCTGGCCGTTGAGATGGCGCTCCAGGCGCTCCTCGGGATCGAAGACGTACGCCTGGCCGCCCGTCATGCCCGCGCCGAGGTTGAAGCCGTAGGGTCCGAGGATGACGACCGTGCCGCCGGTCATGTACTCGCACGGATGGTCACCGGTCCCTTCGACGACGGCGATCGCGCCCGAGTTGCGCACGCAGAAGCGCTCACCGGCCGCGCCGGCGCAGAAGACCTCGCCGCCCGTCGCGCCGTAGAGGACGGTGTTGCCCATGAGCACCGGGTTGCCGGCGTCGTTCGCGGGCGGCCGGATGACGACGCGCCCGCCGCCCATGCCCTTGCCGACGTAGTCGTTCGCCTCGCCGGTGAGGTGGAGGTCGACGCCGTCCGTCAGGAACGCGCCGAAGCCCTGCCCGGCCGAGCCAGCGAAGCGCGCGACGACCGTACCGGGGGGCGGCGCGGCGCCGAAGCGCTTGCCGATGATGCCGCCCAGCCGGGCGCCGACCGTCCGGTCGCGGTTCTCGATCTCGTACTCGAGGCCCACCGTCCTCGCGCCGCCGAGGGCGCGCGCGGCGTCCTCGGCGAGCCGGGCGCCGAGCTCCCAGCCGCTCGGCTCGATGTGGCCGTCGCCGACGAAGCAGGTCGGGCCCTCGCCCGCACGGGCGAGGAGACGCTCGAGCTCGAGCGCCCGGGCTCGCGGGTCGTCCGTCGCGAGCGGCCGGAGGAGCTCGACCCGGCCGATGGCCTCGTCGAGCGAGCGCAGGCCGAGCGAGGCGAGGATACGGCGGACGTCCTCCGCCACGAAGAGGAGGTAGACCATGACCTGCTCGGGCGTAGCCGCGAACTTGGCGCGCAGCTCCGGGTTCTGGGTCGCGATCCCGACCGGGCAGGAGTCGACGTGGCAGGTCCTGACCATGAGGCAGCCCTCGGCGAGCAGGAGCGCGGTGCCGAAGCTCATCTCGTCGGCTCCGAGCAGCGCTGCGACGACGACGTCGCGGCCGGTCTTGAAGCCGCCGTCGACCCGGACGCGGACGCGCCCGCGGAGGCCGTTGGCCACGAGCGCCTGCTGGGTCTCCGCAAGCCCCAGCTCCCACGGGCAGCCGGCGTTCTTGATCGACGTCAGCGGGCTCGCCCCCGTGCCGCCGTCGGCGCCCGCGATGTGCACCGTGTCAGCGAGGGCCTTGACGACCCCGGCGGCAACGAGGCCGACGCCGCTCTCGGCGACCAGCTTCACGGACACCGCCGCGTCCGGGTTCACCTGCTTGAGATCGAAGATCAGCTGCGCCAGATCCTCGATCGAGTAGATGTCGTGGTGCGG
>CAZCIJ010000235.1:0-5449 GCA_964498265.1 uncultured Gaiellales bacterium
CGCGTTCGAGATGTCGCGCACGATCTCCTCGCTGCGCCCCTCGAACATCTCGTCCTCGATCGAGTCGAGCTTGTGGGCGATCTTGTCCAGGATCGGGAAGCAGTAGTCGAAGAGGTCGTCGAGGACGTGGTAGAGGAGGTAGCCCGACCCCTTGGAGAAGAGCTCGGAGGCGAGCTCGGGATCGGTCTCGCAGCGCGCGAAGAGGCGTGAGACGGGCAGCAGCTCGACGTTCGGGAGCGTCACCAGGAAGTCCTGGCCCAGGAAGACGTCGAGCTCGGCGGCGTTCAGCCGCTGGACGGCCTTGTCGTACTTCGGGAAGTGGAGGACGACGAAGAGGTAGTCGGGGTACTCGTCGATCTTCGGGCGCTGGCGCTTCGAGAGCACGTCCTCGACGTCCAGCTCGTGGAAGCCGAAGCGGTCCGCGAGCTCCTTCGCCTCGAGCTGCGTCGGATTCTCGACGTGAACCCAGGTGAGCCCGCTAGCGGAGAGCTCCGCGATGCGCGCACCCGGATGGACGATCTCGGCCGGCCGAGGCCTCGCGGCCCGTCGGATGCGGGAGAGCGTTGGCCGTGCCATGGGTACTCAGCGGGTCGTCTCCGGTGTGCTGCATGCCCGCGCCATTGTAGCCCGCCGCGGCGGCCGAACGGCTGCCGCGGCGCAGGTTCTCATCGGGGCCGCGAAGCGGGCCCCATGTATGAAGGCGATCGATCGAGGGTATCGATCGATCGCTAGGGCTCCAGGCAGCGCGGATCCGTGTCGCCGAGCGAGGCCATGAGCGCGTTCATGGCGGCCTCGTGGCGGACGATCGCGGGGTCGCTCGGGTTCCATGGCCCCAGGGAGGCGCCCTCCCAGGTCACGTCCGGCGTGACGCCCGGGCCCACGACCGTGACGCGGTAGCGCTCGCCGGCGGCCCGGTTCGTGCCGAAGCGATCCGTGAGCTCGACCGCGAAGATCGCGCAGAAGATGCCGTTCGGCGGATGCGCCGACAGCGCGTCGGCGCGCCACCATCCGGGGCCGTAGCCCGAGTTGAACGTGTCGATGTACGCGCGGCGGACGTAGGTCTTCCAGCCGCTGGTGCCGCGCGGCGGGTTCGTGACGGGCCGGCCGCGGTAGGAGACCCGTCCAAACAGGCTCTCGAAGCGCGCGGAGTACTTCCAGTCCTGCCAGACCTCGAGGGTGGGGACGGCACCCTCCCAGTGCGAGAGGCGGAGCTCCCACGCGTCGTGCTGCGGGCGCGACGGAGGCTCACCGTGGAAGGGACGCGTCCGCCGCCAGGACTGCAGCGCCCAGTAGGAGCCGTCCGGCGCCTTGCACGCGGCGACCAGCCAGTCGAGCGGCGGGCCGTCGTAGCGCCGGCACCGGTTCCGGAAGCTCTTCCACACGGGCCGCCTGAACGTCTTCCACCCGCCCGTGTAGTCGAGCCTGAAGTCGACCTGCGGCACGCTCGGCGTGGGCGGGCGCGCATCGACGGCGCCCCAGGCGAGAATGCGCTTCCGAGCGCCCTCCGGCGTGCGGTACTGGACCAGGGCGAAGCCGCGAGCATCGACTGCCAGCCTCACCTCGTCGGCGTTCCGCGCGAGGAGCGTGCTTCCCCCCGCCGTGCCAGCCGCGAGAAGCGCCGCGACCACGCACCCCGCGACGAGCAGCGCGGTCAGCTTGGTGGTCGTCACGAATGCGCCTGGCAGGATTCGAACCTGCGGCCTTGCGCTCCGGAGGCGCACGCTCTATCCCCTGAGCTACAGGCGCGGAGCGTTCTAGTGTACCGGCGGTGGAGCTGCGCTATCGGCCTGCGACCCTGCGCCTGGGCGCGCCGTTTCGCATCGCTCGCTCGACGGACGTCGAGGTGGCGCTGGTCGAGGTCTCGATCACGATCGACGGGGTGACCGGATACGGAGAAGCGGCGCCGCAGGACCACTACGGGGAGAGCGTCGCCTCCGCGTCGGCCTTCCTCGACCAGGCCGGGCCGATGCTCGGGAGCGACCCCTTCGCGCTCGAGGAGATCGAGGCTCGGCTCGGAGAGATCCCGGGAGAGGCGGCCGCCAAGGCGGCCGTCGACGCCTCGCTGCACGACCTGTGCGGGAAGCTCTGCGGGCGTCCGGTGTGGCGTCTTCTGGGCGTGCCCCGGCGCTCGCCGCCGACCTCGTACACGATCTGGCTGGGCGAGCCGGACGACATGGCCGGCCGGGCGCGGGCCGCGTCGGGCGGGCGCTTCAAGCGTCTCAAGCTGAAGCTCGGAGGGCGCGACGGCCGAGACGTCGAGCGCGTGCGCGCGGTGCGGGCGGTCGCGTCGCTGCCTCTCCAGGTGGACGTGAACGAGTACTGGAGCATCGACGAGGCGCTCGACGCGATCCCCGAGCTCGCGCGCCTCGGAGTCGAGTACGTCGAGCAGCCGCTGCCGGCGGGCTCGCCCGACGGGGTGGCGCTCAAGAGGGCGTCCGAGCTGCCCATCTACCTGGACGAGGACTGCCACCGGCTGGCGGACGTCGCCGCCTGCGCGGAGCGGGGTCACGGGGTGACCATCAAGCTCGCCAAGGCGGGGGGGAGCCGGGAGGCGATGCGGATGGTGCACGCGGCGCGCGCGCTCGGCCTCGGCGTGATGGTCGGGTGCATGGTCGAGTCGTCGCTCGGAATCGCGGCTGCCTGTCCCGTGGCGAGCCTGTGCGACCACGTCGACCTCGACGGCAACATCCTCCTCGCCGAGGATCCGTGGGAGGGCGTCACGCTCGTCGACGGCGTGCAGCTGCCGTCCGAGCGGCCCGGCCTGGGCGTGTCCCCGCGGGCGGCTCACGCCGGCGGGGCGCCTCTGGGAGAGCAGCAGGTTGCGGACGCAAAGGACGGGGCGAGTGAGTGAGAAGCGCTACCTCATCGTCGCGGAGGGCCACTCGGCCGACGCCCATCACGGCAAGACGATGCGAGGGATCGTCCGTTACGCGCCCGACCCGACGGTCGCGATTCTCGACTCCGAGCACGCCGGCGAGACGTACGAGGGAATCCCGATCGTCGCGCGAGTCGCCGACGCGCTCCGCTATCGGCCGACGGCCGCGATGGTCGGCGTCGCGCCGACGGGAGGCGGGCTGCCCCCGGCGTGGCGCGAGCTTCTCCGCGACGCGATCGGGCACGGGCTCGACGTCGAGTCGGGGCTGCACACGTTCCTCGCCGACGACGACGAGCTTGCGAGCGCGGCCAGGCGGCGCGGCGTAGCCTTGCGCGACCTGCGCCGCCCCCCCGAGGGTCTGGGCGTGCCGACGGGCGAGAACCTCCGCCTCGAGGCGACCATCGTGCACACGGTCGGCTCGGATTGCGCCATCGGCAAGAAGACGGTGGCGCTCGAGCTCGACCTCGAGGCGCGCCGTCGCGGGCTGCGCTCGGTGTTCGTGCCGACGGGGCAGACTGGCATCGCGATCGCCCGGTGGGGCATCGCCGTCGACGCTGTCGTCGCCGACTTCGTCGCCGGCGCCGCGGAGCGCCTGGTCGTCGAGGGCGCGCGCCGGGGCGACCTGCTCTGGGTCGAGGGCCAAGGATCCCTCGTCCACCCCTACTACTCGGGCGTGACCCTCGGTCTCTACCACGGGTGCGTGCCGCACGCGCTCGTCCTGTGCCACAAGGCCGGGGCTACCTCCATCGAGCACCTCCCGGAGCATGCGATTCCGCCTCTCGCCGAGCTCGTCGAGCTCTACGAGAGGGTCGCGCTGCCCGCGCGCCCCGCCCGTGTTGCGGCGGTGGCGCTGAACACGGCCACCCTCGATGCCGGCCGGGCGAGGGCGGCGATCGCAGACGCCGAGGAAGAGACGGGGCTGCCGGCGGACGATCCGGTCCGTTTCGGCGCCGCGAGGCTCCTCGACGGCGTCCTGGCGCTGGGCCGAGCACGAACGCTCCGAACGGGGGATGACGGGACGCCGCCGCGAGGCCGATAGCGGGAGCGTGCCCCGCCGGGCCCCGTTCGCGCTGCTCGTACTCGCCGCCGCTCTCGCGATCTCCTCGAGCGCGCCGGCGGCGACCGGGCTCCTCGTCGGCATCTCGGACGACGTCCTCAGGCAGCAGCCGGAGAGAGCCGGGCCCGTGATCGCAGACCTCGGGGTGATGGCCGTGCGCTTCAGCTTCCCGTGGGAGCCTGGGAAGACGGCTCTGACGCCACAAGAGGCGAGCCAGGTCGGGGCGGCCGTCGCCGCCGCGCCAGGCGTGGAGATCTTCGTCAGCGCCTACTCTCGCACCCACACCCCCTCGACGGAGCGCGAGCGCGAGCAGTTCTGCGCCTACCTCGCGAGCTTCCCCGCTCGCGTCCCGCAGGTGAGCCACGTCGTCGTCTGGAACGAGCCGAACAAGAGCACGTTCTGGAGGCCGCAGTTCGTCGACGGGAGCAGCGCGGCCCCGGCCGCGTACGCCGCGCTGCTCGCCCGCTGCTACGAGACGGTGAAGGCCGTCCGGCCGGGGATCACGGTCGTCGGCGGCGCGCTGTCGTCGACGGGGAACGACAACCCGAACGCGAGCTCGAACATCTCCCATTCGCCGGGCGCGTTCGTCCGCAGGATGGGGGAGGCGTACCGCGAGAGCGGCCGGACGCAGCCGCTCTTCGACTGGCTCGGCCTCCACGCGTACGGCGAGAGCTCGCTCGAGCCGCCGTGGAAGCTGCACGACGCCTCGTCGACGATCGCGACGGGCGACGTCAACACGTTGCTCCAGGCGCTCTACGACGGCTTCGGGGACACTGGCCAGCCCATCGTCGTTCGCATGCCCCAGGGCGGGGGCCCCGCGATCGCCGTCATGGAGAACGGCTTCCAGACGGCTCCCGGATCGGGAGCGAACGGATACTCCGGCACCGAGAACGCGCCCACCGTTCCCGCCCGGGAGACCGCGCGCGCGCCCGCGGGCGCGGTGACGCAGTCGACGCAGCTCGCGGACGCGATCCGCATCGCCTACTGCCACCCGGCCGTCGGCGCCTACTTCAACTTCCTCCTTGCCGACGAGCCGAGCCTCTCGCGCTGGCAGTCGGGCGTCCTCTGGGCAGACTGGTCGAGGAAGCCCTCGTACGACGTCCTGAAGAGCATGATCGCCCGTGTGCGGGCGGAAACCGTGGACTGCTCGGGCCTTCCAGCCTCGGCGATCGCGCCGTTCAGCCCGCGCCGCCACCTCGAGATCAGACGCGTGGCCTGGCCCAAGGCGCGCTCCTTCAACTGGAGGCACGATCTGTGGCGCTTCCGCGTGCAGGCGCACGAGGCGGCGGCGTACACGGCCACCCTCCGCCGCGCCGGATCGTCGGCGCCGCTGCTGACGACCTCGGGGACGCTGAAGAAGCTCTACTTCTCGTTCGTCACGTTCCCGCGGAAGCGGCTCGCGCCGGGCCGCTACCGCATGCACATCGTGCTGGAGAGCCTCGCGGCGCCGGAGAGGAAGACGGCGCTTCGCAGCCCGCAGTTCGCCGTCAAGCCCCGCCAGAGGAGCTAGCGCTCCC
>CAZCIJ010000236.1:0-5432 GCA_964498265.1 uncultured Gaiellales bacterium
GCGCTTGTTGATGATCTCGACCACGCCGATCACCCGCTCGCGCGTGCGCATCGGCGCTGCGAGCAGGTTGCGCGTCTCGAAGCCCGTGCGCTCGTCGATGCCGCGGTAGAAGCGGGAGTCGCTCGAGGGGTCCGCGACCACCGCCGTCTCGCCGTGCGCCGCGACCCAGCCGGCGATGCCCTCGCCGGCGGGGACGCGCTGCTTGACGACCGTCTCGGCCGGCGCTCCGGCCGCTACCTCGACGGTCAGTTCACCCGTGTCCTCGTCGAGCAGGAACAGCGAGCTCGTCTCGGCGTCGAGCAGCTCCGCCGCCGCCCCGAGGATGAGCTCGAGCAGCTCCTCCAGCCGCAGGGTCGAGCTCAGCAGCCGGCTGACCTCGACGAGGCGGTTGAGCCTCGCCACCTCGGCGTCCAGCAGTGCGCGCAGCCGCGCGATCTCCTCGTCTCTCTCCTCGGCCACATGCTCCCGGTCGGCGTCTGCCATCCTGGCCTCCTATCCCGCCGCTGCCGCAGCGGTCTCGCTCTCCTCTGCCATGAACTGCTCGACGAAGCTCGTCGAGACGTCACCGGCGCGAAACCGCGGATTGGCGAGGATCCGCTGGTGAAACGGGATCGTCGTCTTCACGCCCCGCCCCGCGATCTGGAACTCGCCCAGCGCCCGCTGCATGCGCTCGATCGCCCGTTCGCGGTCCGGCGCCCACACGATCAGCTTCGCGATCAGCGAGTCGTAGAAGGGGCTCACGGTCCAGCCTGGAAAGCAATGCGAGTCGACGCGCGTCCACGGGCCGCCCGGGGCAACGTAGGTCTCCAGGCGCCCCGCGGTCGGGGCGAAGCTGTTGTCCGGATCCTCGGCGTTGATGCGGCACTCGATGGCGTGGCCGCGGAACGCGACGTCCTCCTGGGCCACCGAGAGCGGCTCGCCGGCGGCGACCCGGATCTGCTCCTGGATCAGGTCGACGCTCGTGATCATCTCGCTCACGGGATGCTCGACCTGGATGCGCGCGTTCATCTCCATGAACGCGAAGTTGCCCTCACCGTCGAGGAGGAACTCCATCGTCCCAGCCCCCGTGTAGCCGATCGAGAGCGCGCCACCCACGGCCTTCTCGCCGATGTCACGCCGCATCTCCGGAGTGAGGTGCACCGATGGCGCCTCCTCGATCAGCTTCTGGTGGCGCCGCTGGACCGAGCAGTCGCGCTCTCCGAAGTAGACGCCGCCGCCGTGCTCGTCGCAGACGATCTGGATCTCGGTGTGCATCGGATCCTGGAGGTAGCGCTCGATGTAGACGGCGCTGTCCTTGAACACCGCCTGCGCAGTGGCCCGGGTCGACTGGTAGAGACCCGGAAGCTCGTCCCTGCTCCAGACGATGCTCATCCCCCGGCCGCCCCCTCCGGCCACGGCCTTGATGATCACCGGATAGCCGATCGAGTCGGCGATCTCCCGCGCCTCGTCGACGGTGCCGACAGGGTCGACGGTGCCTGGCAGGAGAGGCAGACCCGCCTTCTGCATCAGCTCGCGGGCGGTCGCCTTGTCGCCGACCTTCTCCATCACGTCCGGGAGCGGGCCGATGAACGTGATTCCCTCGTTGGCGCAGATCTCGGCGAAGTACGGATCTTCCGACAGGAAGCCGTAGCCGGGATGGATCGCGTCCGCACCCGTCTTGAGGGCGGCGCCGATCACGCTCGGGATGTGCAAGTAGCTCCTGCCCGATGCCGGCGGGCCGATGTGGACAGCCTCGTCCGCGAAGCGGACGACGGCCGACTCGGCGTCCGCCGTCGAGTACACCGCGACGGAGGGCACGCCGAGCTCGTGGCACGCCCGAGCGACGCGGAGCGCGATCTCGCCCCGGTTCGCGATCAGGACCTTGGCGAACATCGAAGGCGCGGCCTACCCGTCAGCCGGCTCGAGGTACAGGAGCACCTGCTCGAACTCGACCCACTCGCCGTCCTTGGCGACGATCTCCGCGACCCGCCCGCCCTGGTCGACCTTGACGTGGTTCATGAGCTTCATCGCCTCGACGATCGCGACGGTCTGGCCTTCGTCGACGACGTCGCCCTCCTCGACAAACGGCTTCGCCCCGGGCTGCGGAGCGCGGTAGAACGTGCCGACGAGCGGCGCGACGATCGGGTGACGCCCGTCCGCCTCAGCGGCGACCCGGTCGTCGTCGCCGGCCGCTGGCGCGGCGCCCGCCATCGGAACCGCAGCGGGCTGGACGCCCGCAGGCGGCATGTCGCGCTCGATCTCGATGCGGTACTCCCCCGCCTCGACGCGGAGGCGCTGCACCGTGCTGCCCTCGAGACGCTTGATCAGGTCTCGCGCCTCATGCCAGACGGACTCGATGAGCTCCCGGTCGGGAGCGCCGCCGCCAGTGTCCTCTTCGCTCATGGGCTCTCTCCTGTCGGATGCAGCATAGGCTGTCGTCCAGGCACGCCGAACGCGCGGAAGCGGTCGTAGCGCCTCACGAGCAGCTCGTCGCGAGGGATCGCGAGCAGCTCCTTGAGGCTGCTCACGATCGCGGCCTTCATGTTCGCGGCCGCAGCCGGCGGGTCGACGTGCGCGCCGCCGGAAGGCTCGGGGACGACACCGTCCATGATCCTGAGCCGGACGAGATCGCCTCCCGTGAGCCGGAGTGCCTCCGCAGCCCGGGGCGCCTGTGCGGCGTCCTTGAAGAGGATCGTCGAGCAGCCCTCGGGGCTGATCACCGAGTAGTACGCGTTCTCCATCACGAACACGCGATCGCCCACGGCCAGCGCGAGCGCGCCGCCACTCCCACCCTCGCCGGTGACGACCGTGACGATCGGGACGGGGAGCCGAGCCATCTCCATGATGCTCTCGGCGATCGCGATCGACTGGCCGCGCTCTTCGGCGCCGATGCCCGGGTAGGCGCCAGGGGTGTCGACGAGGGTGACGATGGGCATGTCGAACCTGGCCGCGTGACGCATCAGCCTGAGCGCCTTGCGGTAGCCCTCCGGCTGCGGCATGCCGAAGTTACGGTCCATCATCTCGCCCGTCGTATGCCCCTTCTGGTGGCCGACGAGCACGAGCGCGAGCTCGCCGACCCTCGCGACGCCCCCCACGATCGCCCGGTCCTCGTCGAAGAGGCGGTCGCCGGCGAGCTCCTGCAGGTCGTCGAACATGAATCCCGCGTACTCGAGCGTGTTGGGCCGGTCGACGTGGCGCGCGAGCTGAACGACGTCCCACGCAGGCCGCGGGGGCAGCTCCTCGGGATCCGTCACCGGGCTCGCGCCGTCGCCCTGCGGGATCTCGAGCGCCGCGCCGGGGTCCGCTCCGCGCCGGGCGGCGAGCTCGTGCAGCTCGAGCAGCTTGCGTAGCGTCTGACGCAGGTTCTCCCGCGGCTCGACCAGGTCGAGCATGCCGTGGTCGAGCAGGAACTCGGCGGTCTGGAAGCCGTCGGGCAGCTTCTGGCGAATCGTCTGCTCGATCACCTTCGGGCCGGCGAAGCCGACGTAGCTCGCGGGCTCGGCGATGAGGACATCGCCGAGCGTGGCGAAGGACGCGCTGACGCCGCCGTACGTGGGATCCGTGAGCAGCGAGATGAAGAGGATGCCTTCCTCGTGCAGCCTGGCGACGGCCTGGCTCGTCTTTGCGAGCTGCATGAGGGACACGCATCCCTCCTGCATCCGCGCGCCGCCCGAGGCGGCGATCGTCACGAGCGGCGTGCGGGTCTTCAGCGCCAGCTCGGCCGCGCGGGTGATCGCCTCGCCGACCCCGCTTCCCATGCTGCCGCCGATGAAGCCGAAGTCCATCGCCGCGATCACCACCGTCTGGCCGCCGATCGCCGCCGTCCCGTAGATCGCGCCCTCCTGCCCGCCGGTCTTGCGCTGGGCCTCGGCGAGGCGCTCGGAGTACGGCTTCGAGTCGGCGAATCCGAGCACGTCCAGCGGCCCGATCTCGGCGCTTCGGTCGTCGAGGCTGCCCTCGTCGAGGAGCTGCTCGAGGCGTTGCCTGATGGGCAGGCGGAAATGGAAGTTGCACTCCGGGCAGACGCCGAGGTTGCGGCGCAGGCGCTTGTGGTACACGTACGCGTCGCAGGACGGGCACTTCGTCCATTGGGGAGCTGCGGCCTGGCTCGGGGGTGCGGCCACCTCAGAGGACAACGGCGTCTGCGTGTTGGAGACGGTGCTCCGCCCGAGCCTGGACGAGGGCCTGCTCGATCTCGGCCCACGGAGGAGCGGGCCGCTCGCCGGCGCCGAAGACCTGCGCCACGATGAACGACAGCAGATCAGTCGTCCTGCCCAGGCGGTCGACGCGGGTCGCGTCGACCGCGAGGTCGAGCGCGCGGCGCCAGTGACCTTGACGGATCTCGCCCTCGATCATCCCGTGGTAGGCGTACACCTCGTGCTCGGCTTCGTCGTCGAGCGCACGCAGCCGCGCGAATGAGGCAACCGCGTCCTCGAGACGGCCGAGGTCGAGGCGGAGCTCGGCGACGTCCAGAGCGACCAGCACGTCGTCGGGTCGCAGCCCGGCCAGACGCTCTGCAGCGGCGAGCGCAAGCTCGAGCTTGCCGGCGCGGCGGTAGACGTCGACAAGGCCTCGGAGCGCGGGCGCGCTCGCCGGATCGAGCTCAGCCGCCTGGCTCAGGTGCTCGACCGCCTCGTCGAGGCGCCCGCTCGCGTACGCGGTGTGCCCGAGATCGACGAGCGCGCCGATGTCGTCGGGCCGCAGCTCGAGAGCCCGCCGGAACGCCTCGCCCGCGTCGTCCAAGCGTCCCTCGAAGACGAGCGCGTCGCCGAGCTCACGCCAGACGTCCGGATCGCTCGGGCCAAGCTCGGCTGCCCTGCTGAGGTAGTCCGCCGCCCCGTCGAGGCCGAGATCGGAGGTGGCCTTGCCGGCGAGGAGAAGCAGCGCGACGTCGTCGGGACGCTGGGCCAGGCCTGCGAGCGCGATCTCCAGGCAGCCGCGAGCATCGCCTGCCTCGTAGCTCGCGCGCGCCTCCTCGACCGCGTGCTGGCCCGTCGCCCCGCTCACCTCAGACGTCCGCGTCGGCGTCCCAGCTGTAGAACTCCCTGGCTGTCGCGTCCTTGGGCGAGCGCCACGTCTCCGGGTCGTACGGGGTGATGTAGGCGTCGAGCTTCGCGCTGATCTCCTTGAACAGCGGGTGCGCGCGAATCTCATCGACCGCCGCCTCGAAGTCCTCGTCGGTCTCCACGTAGTGGACGTACACGTCGTCGAGGACGAACAGGCTGCGATGCCTGACCCCGGCGAGCCCCGGCAGATCGGTCGCATCGGACTCGGCGAAGATCTCGGCGACCTTCTGCTCAGAACCCGGCTTGATCCTCGCGACGATCACGCCGCGCTTGACCGCACGCTTGCCCATCGGCCCTCGAGTCGCGAAGCATAGGCGGTCCCGGGCGCGGAGTCTAGTGCTCTGTCCGGGGAGTTCGGTGATGATCCTGACGAGGGAGAAACCAGGC
>CAZCIJ010000237.1:0-5428 GCA_964498265.1 uncultured Gaiellales bacterium
CTGGTTCCTCGTGCGCCTGCGCATCCCCTCCCTCGACGTGGTCAAGCAGGGTCGGGTGCGGGCGCATGGCAAGCGCGTGCGCACCTTCCATCTCACCTTCCCCGGGCCCGAGAGCGTGGTCGGCGACTGGGTCGGGGTCAGAGTCGACCCCAGCAGACGCGTGCTCGAAACGCGCGAGCGCGACAACGCCGCCCGCACGCGCATCGGCTAGCACGAGAGGGGAGCGCGCGGCGAGCTGGCCGCGGGAGAGGCCCTCGCCCGGGACCCCTCCCGCTTCGCTGATCGTCTACGAACCGGCCTGCCGTCGCCGCACTTCGCACGCCTGCTTGGCTTTGCACAGGGCGCCACCGGCGGGGCTGCGTCGCATCTCGACCGAGGTGGCCATGCGCCCGCAGCGTTTGCACACGGGCATCAGGCGGACCTCCGCAGGATCATTATCCGGTCACTGTCGGGGACGGCGACGGCCCGCAGAGGCTAGCCGCATTCGGGGGTCGACGGCGCACCAGGCTCGTCAGCCGATCTGCTCCGCCAGCTCAATGATGATCCCCTCCGGGCCGCGGACGTAGCAGAGCCGGTAGACGTCCTCGTAGCGCTCCAGCTCGCCGACCAGCTCGGCGCCGCGGGCTCGCAGGCCGGCGACGACGGCGTCGATGTCCTCGACGGCGAATGCGAGATGGCGGATGCCCGGTGTGTTCGCCTGCGCGTGCCGGTTGTCGCCCTGGCCCGACGGCGTGTGGAACTTGATCAGCTCGAGTCGTCCGTGGCCGTCCGGAGTTTGCATCAACGCAACCTCCGTGCGGACGCCCTCGAGCCCCACGACGCGGTCCACCACGGAGCCCTCGACCGATCCCTCGCCCTGCAGCTCGAGTCCGAGCTGGGCGAAGAACTCAGTCGCGGCCGCGAGGTCGTCAACCACGATGCCGACGTGCTCCATCCGTTGGATCGTCAAGTGCTCGATGGTACTGAACGACGGAAACCAAAGACCGCCGCGCTCGCTGGGCTAGAGATCGCAGGGCCCATGGGGCCGCACTACTAGTCGGTCCACCACCCAGGCAGGATCTCCGCGTCGTTGCCGACCGACACGGGTGCGCCGAACGCGAGCAACTCGAGCCCTTCGGGCCCGGCTTCGAAGTTCTAGGTGTCCCAACCTTCCAGACACTTGTGCCGTCTTGTCCATCCCTCAGCCGGGGTGTGGGGGGTCGCTTCCAGCAAGCGTTCCAGGCGGAGAAGTTCGCGCGGGGTGAAGAGCTCGCGCATCCGCGGCAGCCGCAAGTGGCTGGCGATCAGAGGTTGGCGGTGGTCGACGGTACAGCGCCAGTAGTGGCCGCTCGGCAGCTCGCGGTACTCGACCGGGCCACCGCAGCGAGCACAGATGATCCGCCCGTCTTGCGGTGCTGGCTGGTCGATTCCGCGCGTGTAGCAGTCCGGCACGGAGCAGCGCCAGTAGAAGGGGTCGCCTCCGCGTGCCTCGGCTGCGACCAGCTCGCTGCCGCAGATCGGGCAGGCCGGCGCTCTGCCCTGGTGGACGGCGATTAGGGCGTCGAGGCGCAGGATGCGGGCGTAGTCGTCGACGACGGTGCCATCGCCGGCCCCATGCCGTCGCCTACGACGAGCCCGGGCGCGAGCTCCGGGAAGCAAGCAGGCCGAGCGTCTTCCCGTGCCGCCAGGTCTTCTCGAGGAAGACGACCGCCGTGAGAGCGGCCATCCAGGCGAGGTTCATAACCCCGACGGCGATCTGCTCGTGAGCGTCGCGCTCGTCGTCTACGCGTTCCTCGTACCGGTGTCACTCGACTGTCACTCGACTTCCTCAACGAGCATGTGCCTTAACAGCGTGTTCGCCCGACGCGGGGACGTCGAGCTCGGTGAGAATCGGTTCCGGCTGGCCGAGCGGGTGTAGGACTCGGGAGCGTCCGTTGCAGTAGTTGCAGCGGTACCGCCAGACCCAGTAGTAGCCGTAACGGAGCCATGCTCTAGCGGCTCCGGGCAGGTGGTCTCGAGCGAGCCGGCGAATGCTCAGGGCGGACGCGGATCGCGGCGTGGGGAATCAGGGATGGGCATCGGTGCGCTCGGTGACCTTCGAGGGGACACGAGCGTACTGCACCCGCGGCCCGCACCCTCCGAGGACGGGTCTCGCCCTTCGCGGATTCTGTGCGCGCCGCCAGCGCGGTGTACGGGCGAGCTGGTTCGTGGCCGGCCTTGGTGAGGACGGTCGCGTGGCCGGCGGGTCGAACGGTGCGGGCGCCGAAGTCGTCGACCGCGTTCGTCGTTCGTGCGAGCCCGATGGCGGCGCAGCCGGGAGTGATGTAGTTGGCGTCGGCGATCGCCGCCACCTCCACACCGCCGTCTCAAGCTTCTACAGGCTACGGGACAACCCGTCGCTGGTTCGCTTCCGGCCCGGGGCGTTTCGACCGTGGCGACGCACACGTCGTCTCGGTTGGCCTTCCAAGTTTCCAGTCGCGGTTGCCGACTGGTAGCGTCATCGGCCAGGGTCAGCGCAGAGACCAAGAAGGCAGGGGGAACAGGAGTACCGTGCACGCAGATCAGGTGGCGAGGGCTGAGGAACTGTGCCGACGTTATCTGGCTGCGATGGAAGGCGGCGACCTGCAGGCACTGCTCGCGCTCTTCGCGGATGAGGCGACGGCCACGTCACCGATTTCCGGGAGACAGTCGGCCCGGGACTTCTATACGTACGTGATGCGGGTCACCAGCGGTCGCTCGATGGAGCTCAGGACGATCTTCGTGGGGGCCTCGGACCCGTCGCGCGCCGCGGTTCACGTCGCTTATACCCGGACCGTCGGCGCCGGCGAGCCAGCCACGATCGAGGCCGTCGATGTATTCGACCTGGCCGAGGACGGCAGCAAATTCGCCGCGGTCACGGTCATCTATGACACGGCGCCGGTGCGGTCCGACTTCGACAAACCGGAGGCGAGAAGCAACTAGTAGCGGACTGGGCGGATCGGTGGCATTCCGGGCTCGAGCTGAAGCCGTCCACGAAGCACTCCTACTGCGGCACGCTTGAGCTCGCCAAGTCCGTTTTCGGCGACAGGCACGTTCGCGGGCTCACAACAGAGGACGTGAAGCGCTTCATCGCGCGGCTGCGCGAGCAGACTGTTCCTGACCCGAGCGACCCGGACAGGACGCCCAAGCCGATCTCCGCATCGACTCGCGCTCGACACCTTCGCGGCCTCTCCGCGTGCCTGAACTCGGCGATCGCGAGCCGGAATCCCGTCCGTGAGCTTCCGAAGGCCGAGCGGCCACGGCCCACGAAGCGGGAGAGCGCCTACTTCACGGACGACGAGCTCTCCCCCCTTCTCTCCAAGGTCGACGACGACACGATGCGCACGCTGTTCGTCCTCGCCGTCCGGACCGGCTTGCGCTCAGGCGAGCTCCTTGCCCTGAGGTGGGGCGACATCGACCTCGTCGGCAAGGTGATCCACGTCCGGAAGTCGATCACTGACAGCCACGTCGGCGTGCCGAAGAACCACGAGAAGCGCGATGTCGACATCACGGACAGCGTCGTCGAGCTGCTCGGCCACCACTGGGGCGAGCTCGGATCGCCGGTAGATGACACGCTCGTGTTCCCCGGCGACACGAAGACCGGCTACCTGAACCCGCAGACGATCCTCCGGCGCGTTCTCTACCCGGCCATGGCGGCGGCGGGGATCTCGCGCGTCGGCCCGACCGGGGAGCGGCGCACCTTCCATAGCTTTCGACACACCTTCGCGCGGATCGCACTTGAGAACGGCACCGAGCTGACGTGGCTGTCGCGCCATCTCGGGCATAGCTCGACGATGGTCACAGACGGGGTGTACGGCCACTGGGCGCGCGAAGCGCGCAAGCGGCAGATGGAGAAGCTCGCCGATGCGTTCGTGGTCTGACGGGCAGCATGGCGACGACCGCCGGCGGCACCGTTGTCCGTCCGTCCGTTCTCCCCTCGTTCTCCCAGGCGCGTCCGAGGCACCGCCTGAATAGAAAAGACCCTGCTAAACAGGGCCTTTTCATCGGGGCGCCCGGATTCGAACCGGGGACCTCTAGTCCCCCAGACTAGCGCGCTAACCAGGCTGCGCCACGCCCCGCGTGCCACCCAACGATACCTCGTTCCCCTCACCTTGGACTTGCGCGCGTCTCGGACGAACGCCCTGCCCCACCGCACCGGATCGCGCAGCGTAAGATCCGCCAGACGCTCAGTCAAACGTCAGAGGAGGTCCGGATGGCGACGTTCACGGTGTGGCGCTTCGACTCGGCCGAGGGGGCCGAGGGGGCGCTCGAGACGCTCAAGCGGCTGCAGAGGCAGGAGCTGATCCAGCTCCACGACGCGGCGATCGTGACCTGGCCGTCGGACAAGAAGAAGCCCAAGACCCGCCAGCTCAACAACCTCGTCGGGGCCGGCGCGCTCGGCGGGGCGTTCTGGGGCATGCTCTTCGGTCTCATCTTCTTCATCCCGCTCCTCGGGCTCGCGGTGGGAGCCGCCGCCGGCGCGCTCGCCGGCTCGATGACCGATGTCGGCATCGACGACTCGTTCGTCAACGAGGTCAAGAGCAAGGTGACGCCTGGAACGTCGGCCCTCTTCCTGCTCACCTCCGGGGCGGTCATGGACAAGGTCAGCGAGGAGGTCTCCGACCTGCGCGGGCACGCGGAGCTCATGCACACGAACCTCACGAGCGAGCAGGAGACGAAGCTCCGCGAGGCGTTCGCCGAGGACTGAGCGGAGACGGGTGCGGCCGGGTCGCCGGCCCGGGGCTCCCGATGGTGCCTAGGCCGGCAGCTCGGCCAGCGCCCGCTCGACATCCTCCGCCGAGTACTCGAAGTCGGGAAGTCTCCGCGCGAGGTAGTCGTCGTAGGCGGCCATGTCGAAGTGTCCATGGCCGCAGAGGTTGAACGCGATGACTTTCGCCTCGCCGCTCTCCTTACAGGCGCGGGCCTCCTCGAGGGCGCCCCAGATCGCGTGCGCGGCCTCGGGAGCCGGGATGATGGCCTCCGCTCGCGCGAACGTGAGCGCCGCCTCGAACATGGGGTTCTGCGACACGGCCTTCGCCTCGATCAGCCCCTGGTCCACCAGGGCCGACACGATCGGCGCCATCCCGTGGTAGCGGAGACCGCCCGCGTGCACCGGCGCGGGAATGAACGAGTGCCCGAGCGTGTGCATCTTGATGAGAGGCGTGGTCATCGCCGTGTCCCCGAAGTCGTAGACGTACTTTCCCTTCGTCAGGCTCGGCGCCGCTGCGGGCTCGACGGCGACGACGCGGGTCTGCCGCGCCTCGCCGAGGTTCTTCCAGACGAAGGGAAGCGCGAAGCCCCCGAAGTTCGAGCCGCCGCCCACGCAGCCGACCACCACGTCGGGGTACTCCCCGGCCAGCTCGAGCTGCTCGAGCGTCTCGAGGCCGATCACGGTCTGGTGCATGAGCACGTGGTTCAGCACCGACCCGAG
>CAZCIJ010000238.1:0-5410 GCA_964498265.1 uncultured Gaiellales bacterium
GCGTCGATCGCGTTGCCGAGACTGCCGTGCATCTCGAGGCCGTTCTCGTCGAGCAGCTTCTCGTACGAGAGGACGGAGCGGTAGGGCAGCCGACCGACGAGGACCATGGACATGAACGCGATCGAGTGGAACCAGAGCCGGATCTGCTCCCGCATCTCCGACACCCAGTCCGCGGGGAACCAACGCTCCCAGTAGGCGTGGTCGGGGAGATCCGCCGTCGTGAGACCGCGAGCCGCGCCGGTGCCGTTCCCGCCCGGGACGGGTCCGTCGTTGCGCCAGCCGAGGGTGGAGAAGGGAACGATCCCGGCGTCGAGCCAGACGTCGCCGACCTCCGGGATTCGCCGCACCTTCTCGCCGCACGCCTCGCATCGGATCACGACCTCGTCGATCCACGGACGGTGGAGCTCCACGAGCTTGTCGAGGCCCGCCGTCGCCCTCTCACGCAGCTCGGCCACGGAGCCGATCACGGTCAGGACGCCGCACGAGCACGGGTAGAACGGCAGCGGCAGCCCGAAGTAGCGCTTGCGCGAGATGTTCCAGTCGCCCATGTTGCGCAGCCAGTCCTCCATGCGCTTGGCGAAGTAGTCCGGGACCCACTCCACGGCCCGGTTCGCGTCGATGAGCTTCTCGCGCACGCCGTCGACCGCGATGTACCAGTCGTCCGCGAGCCGGAAGATGAGCGGCGTCTTGCAGCGCCAGCAGAAGGGGTAGCTGTGGCTGATCTGCCCGGCACGGACGAGCAGACCCCGGTCCGCGAGCTCGGCGACGATGGGCTCGGCCGCCTCGGTGGTCGACAGACCGCGCAGAGGGCCGTACCCGTCGTAGAACCTCCCGGACTCGTCCACGGGCGCGAGCACGGGAAGCCCGTGCGCTCTCGAGAGCTCGAAGTCCTCGGCGCCGCACCCGGGCGCGACGTGCACGATGCCGCTGCCCGTGTCGAGCGCGACCTCCGCCCACGGGATCACGCGATGCGCGACTCCCTGCGCAGCCGGCAGGTGGTCGAACGGGCCCTCGTACGCGAGGCCGACGAGCTCGGATCCGCGCACGACTCGAGAGAACGTCTCGTCCGGATAGAGAGCGACCGCGACCCATTCGCCGTTCTCGCGCCGTCCGTACTCTGCGTCCGGGCGAACCGCCGCCGCCACGTTCGCCGGAAGGGTCCAGGGCGTCGTCGTCCAGACCACGAGCGACTCACCCTCCCGGCCGCGAAGCGGGAAGCGGACGAAGAGCGAGGGATCCGGCTTCTCGAAGTAGTAGCCGGCGAGCTCGTGCTGGGAGATCGACGTGCCGCAGCGCGGGCACCACTCGGTGGAGCGGTGGCCCTTGTACAGCCAGCCGCGGTCGCGGACGACCTTGAGGAAGCCCCAGATGTACTCGATGTTCGTGTCCGAGAAGGTGAAGTAGTCGTTCCCCCAGTCCATCCACATACCGAGCCGCTTCGACTGCTCGGTGATCGCCTCCGCCGACCACGCCACCTTCTCCCGGCACTTGCGGGCGAACGCGGCGAGCCCGTACTCCTCGATCTCTCGCTTCGAGTTCAGCCCCAGCTCGCGCTCGACGTTCACCTCGACCCAGAGGCCTTGGCAGTCGTAGCCGTTCTGGTAGCGCTGGTGGTAGCCGCACATGGCCTTGTAGCGCTGGAAGACGTCCTTGAGCGTCCGGCCCCACATGTGGTGGACGCCCATGCGCTTGTTCGCGGTAATCGGGCCGTCGATGAAGCTCCACGCCGGTCCGTCCTCGTTCTCGGCCCGTAGCCGATCGAAGACCCGCTCGGCCTCCCAGAAGTCGAGCGTCTCCTGCTCGAGCGCGGCGTGATCGGGAACCGGCGGCAGACGCTTGAACACGGCCGAAGGATAGTGTGCGAGCACGATTTCCCTGCCGTGGAGCGGGATTTTTCGTCCGCGTAGAGACGTTGTCACAGTCAGGTAGGAAATCGTGCGCCACCCGCGCGCCCCTCGCCGATAGGCTTGAAGCGGGAGGAGGCATGGGGTGGCCCCCAAACCGGAGGAACGAATGACGACTCCTGTGACCACGTCCACGTGGGAAACCGAAGTGATCGCCAGCGACACGCCGGTGATCGTGGATTTCTGGGCTCCTTGGTGCGGCCCGTGCCGCGCTGTCGCGCCGGTCATCGACTCGATCGCGCAGGAGCGCGACGGTCACCTCAAGGTGGCGAAGGTAAACATCGACGAGGAGCCGGAGCTGGCCCAGCGCTACGGGATCCTCAGCATCCCGACGATCATGCTCTTCAGGGACGGCGAGCCCGCGGCGGCTGCGGTGGGTGCCCAGCCGAAGCCGATGCTCGAGAAGTCGCTCGGCCTGTCCTAGTGCGGCCTCTCATAACGCTTGACTCGAAACACCCGCAGCTTGGAGGCCGCGCTTGCGGCCGCTTCGCGGCCGTTGATCCTTGTAGCTGTTGAGGCTGGGGCAGCCGGCGTGCCCTGGCCCGAGCGACCGGAGCGGCTCGGGATCTCTCAAAAAGAGAAAGGCTGACCCCGGCCGCGGAGCGGCCGGAAAGTGCGGCGTCGCGGACGCCAGTTTCAGGTGAAACGTTGGGAGACGCCGCACTAGACGCTTGCCTCGCCGACCCAGCAGGCCCTGGCCGATTCGGGACGCGTAGGGCGCCCGCAACCGGCACGGAGGCATCCGCGCCGCGCGTTCAGGCCCGGCGGGAGATCAGCTCGGCGACGTTCCTCTCTGGATCGCGCACGTAGATCGACATGCCGCCCCCGGGCCAGCGAAACGGCCCGCGGACGTCGAGCCCCTCGACGCGCAGACGCTCTCCCGCAGCCACGAGCTCGTCCGACGCGACCTCGATCGCGAAGTGGAGCGGTCCGTGGGGGGCAGGGGTCGGGCCGCGGGGATCTTCGGCACGGAGCAGCGGCGGGGGCAGCCCCGGCCAGTCAGGCGAGGCCTCCTCGCCCCGCTCGAGCGCGAGGATGAGCTGGTCCCGACCGACGCGGAAGTGGGTTCGCCCCCGTTCCGTGTCCTCGAGCGACACCGGGAGCCCGATCCGATCGCGATAGAACGCCGTCATCGTCTCCAGGTCGTGGACGACGAGTTGCACCTCGAACATCCCAAGCGCTGACGCCATAGCATCGAGCCTAGACGGTTGATCGACCGTCAGCGCTATGCGTCATCAGTTCGCAGCCGTTCACGAGCTCGCCCGCATCGAGATGCTCGCCGGTCTCCCCGGCGAGACGCTGACCGCCCTGGCGGGGCGGATGCGCCGTGAGTCGCTCGCGCCCGGCCAGGTCATTCTCGAGTCCGAGGACGAGCAGGGCCGCTTCTACGTGGTCATCTCCGGCATGCTGCGAGCACCCAGCGGTCGCGTGGTGCGACCCGGTGACTCGGTCGGAGGCCTGACGCTGTTCGGGGAGCCGCTGCGCGCGATGGTCCCCTCGACGGTCGCGAGCTGCGACGCTGCGACCTTCGATCAGCTTCTCCGACCCCTGATCGGGGGCTGAGACTCCCTCTAGGCTCCCGAGAGCTCGTCGAGCACGGCGTCCGAGAGGGCCGGCCACGCGTCGAGCGCCCAGTCGCCGTAGTCGTGGTCGGCGAGGCAGGCCAGCGCGACCCCGGCGTCCGGATCGAGCCACACGAAGGCCCCTGATCCGCCGAAGTGCCCGAACGTCCGCGGGCCGTTGCGCGTCCCCGTCCAGTGCGGGACCTTCCCGTCGCGCAGCTCAAACCCGAGCCCCCAGTCGCACGGCTCGTAGCCGCCCAGCCCCGGGATGACCCCGGCAAGGCCGGGAAAGGCGACCGTCGTCGCCTCGGCCAGCGTCTCGCCCGCCAGGAACGGGGGCTCGAAGAGCGCGCGGGCGAACGCGGCGAGATCCTCGAGCGGCCCGACGAGGCCCTCGGCCGGAGTCCCCTCGAGCCGCGTCGCCGTGCTCCCGCACGGCTCGAGGATGGCCGCCTCGAGGTACGCGGCGAAGGGCATCTCCGCCCGTCGCTCGACCACGGAGCCGAGGAGCTCGTAGCCGGCGTTCGAGTAGATCCGCCGCTCGCCGGGCCGGGCGATCGGCGCCCCGCTGCCGAAGGGGAGTCCGGACGCGTGCGCGAGCAGGTGGCGGATGGTCGACCCCGGCGGACCAGCCGGCTCGTCGAGGTCGACGATCCCCTCCTCGGCAGCGACCAGCACGGCGCAGGCCGTCGCGAGCTTCGTCACCGAGGCGAAGCGCGACTCGCGCCTCGTCGGCCCTCGCGAGGCGAGGACGCCCCGCGGTGCGACGACGGCGGCGGCCGGATGCGGCGCCGGCCAGCGGTCGATGGCGGCGAGCGCACGCACCGAGGGCGATACTACCCGCATGGGTGACTCACGCCGTCTCCGCGTCTCTTCCGGCTCCCCCTACGAGCCGATCGTCGGCTTCTGCCGCGCGGTCCGGGTCGGTGACCGCGTGCTCGTCTCCGGAACCGCTCCGGTCATGGCCGACGACGCCGATCCGCCGCCCGACGCCTACGGGCAGACGAGGCGGTGCCTCGAGATCGTGGCGGACGCGCTCGCCCAGGCCGGCGCCAGCCTCGACGACGTCGTCCGCACACGCGCCTACCTCGTCGATCCGTCTCACTTCGAGGGTTACGCCCGTGCTCATGGTGAGGCGTTCTCGGCGACCCGCCCGGTGAACACGACCGTCGTCGCCCGGCTCCTCGATGCCCGCTGGCTGCTCGAGATCGAGGTGGAGGCGGTCGTCGACGGCGAGAAGGACGCTGGATGAGCGAGCGAGGCGGCAGCGTGGTCGACCATCGCTTCGGCGCCGGTCCGCCCCACACCGTCGGCATCGAGGAGGAGTACATGCTCCTCGACCCGGTGACGCTCGACCTCGTTCAGCGGGCCGACCGCCTCCTGGCGGCCGAGCGGGACATCGACCTCGGCATCCTCCTCTCCCCCGAGCTGTTCCAGTCGCTGCTCGAGGCGCACACCCCCGTCTGCGCGAACACGGGTGAGGCCGCCGCGGTTCTGCGGCGGCTCCGGGAGCACGTCCGGGGGCTCGCCCACTCGCTCGACCTGCGCGTCGGGTCTGCCGGCACGCATCCCTTCAGCCTCTTCGAGCGTCAGCGGATCACCCGCCGTGACCGCTACAGCGCGATCGTCGACCAGCTGCAGTACATCGCTCGCCGGGAGCTCATCTTCGGGCTGCACGTCCACGTCGCCGTCGACGACCCGGACAAGGCCATCGCGGTGATGGGCGCGCTGGTCACCCACCTTCCCGAGCTCGTGGCCCTTTCCGCCAGCTCGCCGTTCTGGCGTGGCTCTCTGACCGGGCTCGAATCCAGCCGGCAGTCGGTCTTCGCGGCCTTCCCCCGCTCGGGGCCGCCGCCCGCGTTCCGCGACTACGAGGAGTACGCGACGGTCGTTGGGCGGCTTCAAGAGACGGGGTGCATCGCAGACCACACGCACATCTGGTGG
>CAZCIJ010000239.1:0-5393 GCA_964498265.1 uncultured Gaiellales bacterium
TCCTTGCCGAGGAAGTGGTCGATGCGGAAGATGTGCTCCTCGTCGAAGACCTCGTGCACCGTCCCGTTGAGCGCCCTCGCCGAGGCGAGGTCGGCGCCGAAGGGCTTCTCCATGATGACCCTGGCTCCGTCGGCGAGACCCGAGTCGCCGAGGGCGGCGACGATCCCGGCCATCGCCTGAGGAGGCACGGACAGGTAGTGGAGCCGGCGGAGGCCTCGCTCGCCCAGCTGGCGCTCGGCGCGCTCCACCGCCCTGGCGAGGTCGCCGGCGTCCCCGGCGTCCGAGGAAGCGTAGGAGAGCGCCGCCTCGAACGACGTCCAGGACGTCCCGCTCGGCGTGCGGCGCCCGAACTCCTCGACGGCGTTCCGCGCGTGGGTGCGGAACTCGTCGTCGGTGAGACTCCGCCGCGACGTGCCGACGATGCGGAATCCGTCGGGAAGGAGCCCGGCTTCGTAGAGGTGGAAGAGCCCCGGAATGAGCTTCCGCCGGGCGAGGTCGCCGGTCGACCCGAAGAGGACGATCACGTGGTCGTCCGGCTTCAGGTCCTGGCGGGCGCCGGGCTCGGCGGCGGTGGCTTCTGTCGCGCTCATGAGGACAGGGTAGAGTCGGGCCGCGGGATGCGTCCGTTACGCCTTCCCGTCCGGCAGACAGGAACGCGGTGAGCACCGAGCGAGAGAAGCAGCTCGCCGGGGAAGCCTCGGCGGAGCTCGTGGAGACCGGCATGACGGTCGGCCTCGGCACGGGGTCGACGGTCGCGTACCTCCTGCCCGCGCTGGCAGCGCGGAAGCTCGACATCGTGTGCGTCGCCACGTCGCCGCGCACCGAGGAGGCGGCCCGGGCGCTCGGCCTGCGGGTCGAGGCCTTCGACACGATCGACAGCCTCGACGTCACCATCGACGGCGCCGACCAGATCGCCCCCGACGGCTGGCTCGTGAAGGGCGGCGGCGCCGCCCACACCCGCGAGAAGGTCGTCGCGGCCGCGGCCGACCGCTTCGTCGTCATCGCGGACTCGACCAAGACGGTCGACGTGCTCCATCCGCCGGTCCCGGTCGAGCTGCTCGCCTTCGGCCTCGCCGCGACGCTGCGCGCGCTCGGCTCGGTCGAGGTGCGCGACGCTCCGCGCAGCCCCGACGGCGGCGTCATCGCGGACTACGTCGGAGCGATCGGGAGCCCGGCCGAGCTTGCAGCCCGGCTCTCGGCGACCCCGGGAGTCGTCGAGCACGGCCTCTTCCCGCCGGCCATGGTGGCGGAGATCCTCGTGGGGCGCGGAGCGTCGGTCGAGCGCCTCTCCGCGCCCGCACGCTGAGGGACCCGGCACGGCCGGGCGCGGGCCCTCCGGCGACCCGTACTACGACATCTCGCTCGGCTTGAACAGGCCAAACGGCGCGCCGGTGGGATCGAGGAGCACGGCCAGGCGGCCGACGTTCGGGACGTCCATCGGACCCATCGTGACCGTGCCTCCGAGCTCGCCCGCCTTCGCAGCCGTCGCGTCCACGTCGTCGGTCGCGAGGTAGGGCACCCAGACCGACGCGGGGACCTCGTCCGGCTTTGCTAGCAGGCCTGCGGTATCGGTGTCGCCCGCCCGCCGGAAGATCGTGTACACCATGTCGCCCATGTCCATGTCCGCCGTCGTCCAGCCGAAGACCTCGCCGTAGAAGCGCTTCGAGGCCTCGACGTCGGCGCTCCAGAGCTCGTCCCACAGGAAGACGCCTTCCGCGGCCGGAGCCTCGCCCTGGGGCTGGAACGCGGAGACGACCGCGCCCTGCGGATCCCGGATGACGGCGAAGCGGCCAACCTCGGGAACGTCCATCGGCCCGACCACCACGGTCCCGCCGCCGGCCTGGGCGCGCCCGACGGCGGCGTCGACGTCCTCGACGAGCACGTGACCGAGCCAGAGCGAGGGTCCGCCGCCCTCCGGGGGAGGCCAGAAGCCGCCGTGCGTCTTGCCGCCCACGCTGATCATCGCGTAGTCGGCCTCACCGGGCTTCCAGACCTCGATGTCCCAGCCAAGCAGCCCCGTGTAGAACGACTTCGCCCTCTCGGCGTCGGTCGACCAGCTCTCGTGCCAGACGAACCGGCCCACTTGCGTCTGCACCGTGCTCACGGCTGCCTCCTCTGCGCGTAGGGTCCCGAGCAGGTGATGGTAGACGTGCCCCTTCTCTTCTGCAAGTATTTCGTTCTAGAGAAGAACCCGTGACGGACCGGAGCTACAACCAGTTCTGCGGCCTCGCCCGGGCACTCGACCTCGTGGGCGAGCGCTGGGCGCTGCTCGTGGTGCGCGAGCTCGTCCTGGGCCCGAAGCGCTTCACCGACCTGCAGACGGGGCTGCCGGGCATCGGCACGAACGTCCTCGCCACGCGCCTGAAGGAGCTCGAGCGCGACGGCGTCGTCCGCCGGCGGACGCTCCCGCCGCCCGCGGGCTCGACGGTCTACGAGCTGACCGAGTACGGTCGCGAGCTCGAGCCAGTGCTGCTCGCCTTCGGGCGCTGGGGCGCGAGGACCCTCGGAACGAAGGCGGCCGATCAGACGCTGCGCTCGAGCTGGATCGGCGTCGCGCTGCGCGCCTTCGCGGACGGCGAGGCGACCGCGGGGATCAGGGCCGCCGTGGAGCTCAGGCTCGACCAGGGCACGCTGCACGCGCGACTCGACGACGGGCAGGTGGTCGTCGTCGAGGGCCCGTGCGAGGCGCCCGACCTCGTCATCGAGACTGCCAACGAGCCGTTGATCGCGCTGCTCGCCCGCGCCGCCACGCCGGAGCAGCTCGCCGGCGCCGGCGTGCTCAGGCTCGCCGGCGACGAGCGGCTTGCCGGGCTGCTCCCGGAGGTCTTCCCCTTCGCCCCTCCGGAGAACGAGACCCCGACGGCCGCCGCAGAGGAGCCGGCGGCTGGATCTCGCGCCGTCGCTTGCTGAAGGGGTCAAGGCCGAGTCCGAGCGGCCCGGCGAGCGCCCTGGCTGATCGGGTCGCGCCTGAAGGACCGCCCTCAACGAGCCTCACCCCCTGTTCGTGCCGTCGCCCGCTTCCGGATGCCGAGCAGCATCCGCCGCTCCATGACGAAGTGCTGCACCTCGATCACGAGCGTGAACATGAGCCGCAGCGCGAGCGAGTCCTGGAAGCGCCAGCGCGAGATGAGCCGCGTCCCGTCGCTGCGCTCGTCGAGCACGAGCGCCCAGGTGGCCATGCCGCCCTCGAGGTCGAGGATGAGCGCCCGCTCGGGCTCGACGCGAAGGACACGCCAGCCCGCGTCCGCGAAGCCCTCGGGGGCGGCTCGCACGAGGTCGCCGGGCTCGAGCCGCTGCCACTCGGGGACGATCCGATCTGCGCTGTCTACCTCGAGGCCGGCGAGGTTTGCCAGCCAGTCGTAGCTGTAGAAGCCTCCCCGTCCTTGACCGAGCTGGACGAGCCAGGGCCAGACGTCGGCGCGTGGCGCGAGGATCGTCACCGCTCTCGTGCTCTGCGTCCTCCCCGTCGGCAGGACGTCGTCGCCCGGAAGGTGGCCCTCCACCTCGGCGGAGGTCGCGCCCCAGCGCCGTAGCCGCGGGCCGACGAGCGCCCAGTAGACGAGGGCTCCGACGACGCTCGCGACGAGCACGAGGAAGAGCAGGAACGCGGGCAGCACGATCACCGCAGCGGCGCGCATCCCGCGCAAGAGGCTTGGCACGGCGGGGGCTGCGGTGCTGCTCACCCGGGCAAGATAGTCGCGGAAGGACCGTCCCACGAAACAGCCGCGCCCCACGGAGCCCGCGCCGACGAGCACGGATGCCGCTTCGGGGGCTACTGGGAGGCGGCGAGCGCGGCGCCGAGGAGCGCCGTCTTGTCGTTCAGGATCACGCGCACGGGCACGTGCTCGAGCAGCCTCGTGAACCGGCCCTTGCCGATGAACTCGGTCATGAACGTCCCGTCCTCGAGCTTCGAGAGGATCTTGGGGGCGATCCCCCCGCCGACGTAGACGCCTCCGCTGGCCATGAGCTTGAGCGCGAGGTTGCCGGCCTCGGCGCCGTAGATGGCGACGAAGAGATGGAGCGTCTCCTCGCACGTCTCGTCGCGTCCCGCGAGGGCGGCCCGCGACACGGCGGCGGCCGGATCGCCGGTGGCCATCTGCTCACGCAGCCAGTCCGGCTCGGGCTCCTTAGCGCGACTTCTGAGGAAGCCGTAGATGTTGACGATCCCCATTCCCGAGCACACCCGCTCGTAGCTGACGTGGCGGAGGCTGGCCGCCAGGTGGCGCCAGAGCTCGACCTGCAGCTCCGTGCGCGGGGCGAAGTCGGCGTGCCCGCCCTCGCTCGCGAAGATGTGGTGACGCGACCCGTCCCAGAAGAGGCCGGCCTCGCCCAAGCCGGTCCCGGCCGCGATCACGGCCTGGTTGCCGGCGGCGGCCGGATCGCCCTCGTTGAGGACGACAACGTCGTCCGGCCCGAGGGCGGCGATGCCCCAGGCGTTCGCCTCGAGGTCGTTGATGAGGCCGACGCGCGCGAGCCCGAGCTCGGCCGCGAGCTGCCGAGAGTCGACCGCCCAGGCGAGGTTCACCTTCGCCACCCTCCCGTCGCGAACCGGGCCGGCGATGCCGAAGCAGGCGGCGTCGATCTGCGCCGGATGCGCGGCGAGGAACGCGCGGACGATCGCCTCGAGGCTCTCGTACCCGGCGCTCTCGTACCTCTCGACGTGCCGAGGTAGGCTCTGGCCGCCGTCGAAGAGCGCGAGGTTGGACTTCGTGCCTCCGATGTCGCCCGCGAGGATCATCTCAAGCGAAGAGTAATCCCCTCGGATAACCCGTTACGCTCTCGCCATCGACACGAGGAGGAACCCGTTTGAGCGATCTGATCATCATCGGCTACGACGACGAGGCGACGGCCGAGAAGGCGTTCGGCGAGGTCCAGCGGCTCCAATCGGAGTTGGTGCTCGATATCAACGCCGCCGCCGTCGTGCACCGCAAGGCGGATGGCAAGCTCAAGGTCGAGACGCCCCACGAGCACAGCGGCGTCGCAGGGGGCGCGCTCTGGGGCGTCCTGTTCGGCACCCTCTTCGGGCTCATCTTCTTCATCCCCATCATCGGCCTGGTCACCGGCGGCGTCCTCGGAGCCCTCTTCGGAGCGATGGACGACGCGGGCATCGACGGCTCGTTCCGCGACCGCGTGCGCGACGTCCTGCAGCCGGGGAAGTCGGCGCTCGTCATGGTCGTCGAGAAGGCGACGCCCGAACGGGCAAAGGAGGCCCTGGCGCCGTACGGCGGCACGCTGCTGCAGACCTCCCTCTCCCACGACGCCGAGGAGAAGCTGCAGGCGGCGCTCACCGGCGCGAAGTCCTAGTCGGAGACCGCGCGGCCACCACGGGCCGATCCCGGTAGGGGCCGGGGCGTGCCCGGCCCCTACAGCGTCGGGGCGAGCGGCGTCGGGGC